>DATLZG010000552.1:0-2029 GCA_035574095.1 Burkholderiaceae bacterium
GCAGCGGCCCGGCGAACCGCCGCCGCCGCGCCCGTTTGCCGATGTGATCAAAGACGCGAAGGAGACGAAGGGCTACTTCACCATCTGGCAGAAGGACGACAAGGTCTGGCTCGAGATCGCGCCGGATCATCTCGAACAGCCGTTCTTCTTCGCCATCGGGCTGGCGAGCGGCTTGGGCGAGCGGTTCTTCCTGCCCGGCCTGCTGGGCCAGGAGCACGTCGTCGTGTTGCGCAAGGTCGGCAACAACGTGCAGCTCGTCGCGCGCAACCTGCGCGTGCGCGCCCCGGCGGGAACGCCGCTCGAAGCCGCGGTGCGCGAAAGTTACTCGGACAGCCTGCTGGCGTCGGCCGCCGTCGCCTCCGCTCCGCATCCGGAGCGCAACAGCTTTCTGGTCGATGCGGCCGCGCTGCTGGGCAGCGACATCGCCGGCGCGCAGACCGCGCTGGAGACTGCGTATCGCGTCGCCTACGCGCTCGATCGCGGCAACAGCGCGATCGAGCGCGCGCGCACGACCGACGCCGGCACGTTCATCACGTATCGCGCGCACTACGCGGTGCCGAAACTGCCGGCGCCGCCGGCCACGCCGCCGGCGCCGAACACGCCGGTGCCGACACCGGTGCAGACGGTGCCCGATCCGCGCAGCCTGTTCCTGACGTTCACCTACAACCTGGCGCCGCTGCCGAAGGAACCGATGCGGCCGCGTCTGGCCGATCAGCGCATCGGTCACTTCACGACCGCATTCGTCGATCTCGGCAACCCGGTGACCGACGACCGGCGCACGCACTACGTGGAGCGCTGGCGCCTCGAGAAGAAAGATCCGGGCGCCGCGGTGTCGGAGCCGAAAGAACCGATCGTCGTGTGGATGGACAAGAACATCCCGGAGCCGTATCGCGACGCGGTGCGCGCCGGCATCCTCGAATGGAACAAGGCGTTCGAACGCGCCGGCTTCAAGGACGCGCTGCTCGTCAAGCAGCAGCCGCCCGATGCCGACTTCAGCACGATCGAAGGCACGCGCCATTTGGCGGTGCGCTGGTTCGCGATGGAAGGCCCGGGCGCGGTCGCGGTGGGGCCGAGCCAGGCCGACCCACGCACCGGCGAGATCCTGCGCGCCGCCGCGATCATCCCCGAAAACTGGGTGCGCATCGGTCGCACGCAGATCGCGGAGACGCTGCCCAAACCGCCGGCATCGTCGCTGGCGGAACTGCTCGACGCGCGCCGCTGCAGCTATGCGTTCGAGGCGTTGGAGCAGGCCGCGTTCGGTTTCGATCTGCTGGTCGCGCGCGGCGCGATCGACCCCACCGGGCCGGAGGCGCAGCGCTTCATCGCCGACAGCCTGAAAGACGTCGTGATGCACGAAGTCGGTCACGCGCTGGGGCTGGCGCACAACTTCCGCGGCTCCACCGGCGTGAAGCTGGAGCAGCTGCGCGATGCGGGTTACGTACGCAACCGCGGCATTTCCAATTCGGTGATGGACTACAACGCGCTCAACGTGCCGCTGGAGAACGAGCCGGCGAGCGTGTACAACCAGGTCACGCTCGGCGCCTACGACTACTGGGCGATCGAGTACGCCTACCGCGAGTTCGCAGCGGAAGCGGAGAAGGATGAACTGGCGAAGATCGCGGCCCGCTCGGCGACCGACCCGGCGCTGGCGTACGGCAGCGACGCCGACGCCGGCTACGGGTCGATCCTGATCGGCATCGATCCGCTGGTCAACCGCTTCGACCTCGGCGACGATCCGCTCGCCTACTACAAGCGCTCGATCGTGCTGGCGCGCGAGCTGTGGCGCCGCACGCGGAGCCGCACGCTCGCCCCCGACGACAATCTCGCGATCTACCGGCGCAACCTGATGCGCGGCCTGTCGCGCCTGGGCGCGCTGGTGCCGGCGATCGCGAAGTATGTCGGCGGCGTCTACACGTCGCGCGAAACGGCGGCGGCCAATCGGCCGCTGCTGACGCCGGTGCCGCCGGCCAAGCAGCGCGAGGCGCTTGCGGTGCTGGCGCAGGAACTGTTCTCCTCCGACAGCTTCCGT
>DATLZG010000553.1:0-5430 GCA_035574095.1 Burkholderiaceae bacterium
CCCGCCGCGAAGTACCGCGGCAGAGGTTTTCCGAAGGGCGACCCTTCGGAAAACCCCCGCACCTGGCGGCGCGGGGTAATTGTTACGCAACTTCTACTTCGTCGTCCACATCCAGGACGACGTTGTTATCGCCGCCGTCGCATGCAAGCGCGGCGTTCAGTTCAAGCTGGCGCTGCAGCAGGCCGCGCAGGCGATCTTCATGCTCGAATGGCTTGTCCAGTTCGGCCTTCAGATCTGCCAGGCGTTTCTGCGTCAGCGCAAGCTGAGTGCGTTCGTTCGCCAGGAGCGCATCGAGGCGGCCGATGGTTTCGAGGATCATCGGCACCACCTTCTCCGCGCGACGAACATCGCCGACTTCGTAGTGAATCCTGCCTCGCAGCAGAAGTGTCGCCTCGATCTTATCGAGGCGCGTCGGCGTCGAATACACGACAAGGGCGAAGCCGAAGCATTGCCCGATCTCGGTGTGCGCGCCCGGTTTCACAGAACGCGCGGCTAGCAGAATCGCCTTGCCGGCATCGATCTGGTCCGCATGCTGCTGACCAGAGACGGTGGCTCGGAAAGGCGCGGCGGCGGCCCGTGCATGTTCCGCCAGGTCGGCGGCGATCGCCTCGATCCTGCTCTGCAGGGACGCGATGCGTTTCGGAAGCGCTGAAACGTCGTGCACGTTCCGCGCCCGCTGTTGCTGCCATTGCGCCTTGAGCGTCTGCAGTCGCAGAACTTCCGCATCCACGCCGGCTTTCTCGATGACCAACGGATTGCCGGAGGCGAGCGCCTTGACCTCGGCGTAGCTGAGCGCGGCCAGTTCCACATCCTCAGCGCTGCGCCCACAGGTTTCGCCTTGCATCACCTGAGCGATAAAGCGCGCCTTGGTTTCCAGCGTTTGCCAGATGTAGGCATCGAAGCTGCCTTCGGTCACATACCGGTAGATCCGCGCGACCTCGGTGCGGTTGCCTTGCCGGATGATCCGGCCTTCACGCTGTTCGACGTCGGCCGGACGCCACGGAGCATCCAAGTGGTGCAGCGCCGCGAGGCGGTCCTGCACGTTGGTGCCGACGCCCATCTTGCTCGTGCTGCCGATCAGGATGCGCACCTGCCCCTGCCGAACGGCATCGAACAGGCGCTCCTTGTCGGCGTCGGAGTCGTAGTCGTGGATGAAGGCGATCTGATCGTCCGGCACTCCAAGGGCGATCAGCTTGCGCCGCAACTCCCGGTAGGCGCTGAAGCCGCCCGCCGGGCACGGCGTGGACAGGTCGCAGAACACGAGCTGCGTTCCTGCGACGCTCGCCGTTTCGATCCAGATTTCGTGCACCTTGGTGGCGCAAAGGCTGAGTTTGTTGTCCGCGTGATCGACCGCCGATGGATCGACAAGCCGCATGTCCAGCGCGGCCTTGCGGCCGTCGTTCGTCACCGCCAGCATGTTGTCCTCTGACGGTCGCACCGCGCCACTGCGGATTCGTTCCGCGCGGCGCACGAGCGTGGACACGTACTCGGCCAGCTCCTCCGTGCGCTTGGCGACGATGGTTTCCCTCCTCGCGTCCGGCACCGGCAGGTCAAGGTCCTTGGCGTCACGGACATCGGCGACTTGCGAGAACATCGCCATCAGGTCCGGCACGTTGATGAACCGGGAAAACCGCGTATGGACTCGGTAGCCGCTGCCGTCCGGAGCGAGTTCCAGCCCGGTCACGGCTTCGCCGAAGTTGGCCGCCCAGGAGTCGAAGTTCGACACCTCGGCGCGCTCCAGCGCGTCCGGCTGCAGGTAGCGCTGCATGACCCAGAGTTCGGCCATGCTGTTCGCCACCGGGGTCGCAGTTGCGAAGACGATCCCGGTATTGCTGCGTCGTTGTCTCATGATGATCCTTGTCTTGACGAACAGATCGAACGCGCGCTCCGAATTGCTCATCGGCAACCCGGCAACGCGCGTCATCTTCGTGTGGCGATACAGGTTCTTGAAGCAGTGCGCCTCGTCAACAAACAGCCAGTCGATGCCGAGCTGCTCGAACGACAGAAGGCGGTCCTTCTTGTCCTGCGCCGAGAGCTTTTGCAGCCGCGCCTCCCACGTTTTGTGGGCGCGGGCGAGCTCTTTGACGATGCGGTTCGAGTCGGCGCGCGCACTGACCGCGCGGATGGCTTCCTCGATGACCGCGATCTCGTTTTCGATGAACTCGGCCAGGGTTGCGTCGCTCACCTTCAGGCGCTCGAACGAGGCGTGCGTGATGACCACCGCGTCCCAGTTGTCAGTGGCGATGCGCGACAACAGGTGCCGGCGCTTGTCGCCAGCCAGGTCGTCCTTGCTTGCCATCAGAACGTTGGCGCTAGGGTAGGCGCGCAGAAACTCCAGCGTGAACTGCTCCAGCATGTGGTTCGGCACGACGTACATTGGCTTGGTGGCGATGCCGAGGCGACGCAGTTCCATTCCGGCGCAGATCATGACCAGGGTCTTGCCCGCCCCCACCGGATGCGCGAGCAGCGTGTTGGTGCCGCTGGTTACGATCCGCCAGATGGCATCGCGTTGGTGCCCTCGGAGTTGGTACGCCTCCGAAAAGCCAGGCAACGTCAGATGCCGTCCGTCGTAGCGACGGCGGACATAGGAGTTGAATCGCTCGTTGTAAAGCCGTGTCAGAGCGAGCGCGCGGTCCTGATTCGACCACAGCCACTCGCTGAACGTTCTTTGCAGCAGCATCTGCTTCTCCCGAGCGGCGACCGTCTCGCGCTGGTTGATCTTGCGCGCGCCGGTCTCCGGGTCGGTGTCGTAGATCTTCGGCGTGACTTGATTCAAAGCCTGCTCGAACAGTCCCACAGCGTTGATTCGCTCCGTGCCATAGACCTGTGTGGACGCGACCGACCAGCGCGCGCCGTGTGCCTGGGAGACGCTCCACGAGCCGGTGCTTGGGTCGAACGTGACTTCGCTGCCTTTGATGTCGAGTAGGTGGTCGAGGAAGTTCGCGTAGACCGCGCCTGGAATCCACGGCGCCCCGATGCGGGCGATGATCTCGCTTGGGGTCAGATCGCGCGGCAACACCGCGCGCAACGCCTGCGCGTTGCCTGCGAACCGATGGCCGGCGCACGATGCCGCCGCCAGCTTCTCCCGGACGTTGCCGGAAAGGTATTGGTCAGCCGACTCCCACTGCCCAGACTGCGGGTTCAGGAAGGCGGCCCCCGATTCTTCTAGCTCGCGCATCGCGTCCTCGGCGGACTTGCCAACCAAAGCGCCGATGCGCTTCGGATCGACACGCCCACCGTTCTCAGCGAGGCATGCCGTGAGGGCTTCGTGTACGCTGTCGCAGCGTTCGACCGCCTTGCGCAAGCCAGCCGTACGGCGAAAGAAGATCTCGGCCTTGTCGCCGACTTTCTCCTTCTCGTCCCACCGCTCCAAAGAAAGAAGCAGCGGAAGGTCCGGGTCGGCCGCGAAAGCGCGCCGGTTAGGCGCGTCGTGCAGATAGCCGTGCTTGGCCACGAAGGCGTCGTACACGGCGTTCAGAGTCGCGCGCAGCGTTGACAGCAGCGCGTCGTCGTCGGTTGATACCTGAGCCTCGATGAGCTTGCGCGCGGCGTCGCGAACGCCGACGAGGCCGGAGATTCGCGCGAGCGTTTTTGTCGGCGCTTCGACGCGCACGGCCCTGCCGTCACGGACTTCGTATAACCTGCCGTCGATGACGGTGAAGCCTGGTTTCTGGCTAGCGAGAAGGGATGCCGCCCGCCGATCGGCTTCGCTCGTGTCCTGCGGAGGAACATAAATGCCCTGCGGCAGCATGGAGACGCGCGCGGCAAGTTCCGCAACGAGATCCTGGCCGCTGAAAACGCAGCCGAGCTCCGGCCGGTAGCCGTTGTCGCACACCGCCAGCTCGCCGACGATCCACTGCGGGTTGTTGGCGAACCAAGCATTGCAGTCGAAGCGTTGGCGATAGGCGCGCGTTTCCAGCCAGACGGGCTGGCAGTTCCGCTTGGTCCACGGCCGCTTTTGCAGAACGATGATGTCGGTTGTCACTTTCGTACTCGCGATCTTCTTGAAGGTGATGTTCGGCAGCCTTATCGCAGCCACCATCTCGGCATGCGCGGCCAAGTAACGGCGCACACCGTTGTCGCGCGCATCCAGCGTGTAGCTGGATGTGATGAACGCCACCAAGCCTCCCGGCCTGACCACTTCCAGCGCCTTGGCGAAGAAGTAGTTGTGGATGCTGAAGTTGGCGTATGGCACCTTCCGTACCTCGGCAACCTGGTAGTGGCCAAACGGCACGTTCGAGATAGCCAGGTCGAAGTAGTCGCTCGGCAGTGGCGCCGCTTCGAACGGCTTGCGGTACACGGTCACGCCGAACGGTCCGTAGAGGGCGTCGGCGATTGCCGCAGAAAGCACGTCGAGTTCGACCGCCGTCACCGTGCTTGCGCGCGCGATTTCCTGCGGCATGGCGCCGATGAAGTGTCCGACGCCGGCAGCAGGCTCCAGAACGCGACCGCCGCGAAAGCCAAGCCGCCACACCATCTCCCAGATCACCGCCGCGATCTCGGGCGGGGTGTAGTGGGCGTTTGGCGTGCTCAGTCGCGCCGACTGGAGTTCTTGCGGATCGAGCAGTTCGGACAATCGCCTCGCCCGTTCCGCCCATGACGCGCTGTTCTGTTCCGGGTTGAACGCCTGCGGCAATCCGCCCCAGCCGGTGTACCGGACTAGGATGCCGCGCTCTTCGGCAGTGGCGTTCCGGTTCTCGGTCGTAAGACGCTTCAGAAGCTGAAGCGCCGCTACGTTGGCCTCGAACTTGGCGACGTCGCCGTCGAGCCCAGCGAGCGCTGACGCTTCCAAAAGCGGCCAAACGGCCTTGATCGGTTTCGTCTCCGTGGACCGCGAGTCGGTCGATGGCGGAGGCGGCACCACGATCTCGGGCGATGCTCCGAGTGTGGTGATCGGATCTTCGTGCGGCGCGAAGCCAGGCAGCCACAGCGCCGCCGCGGATGGGGTTGTCATGGTGTCACCGTGGGGAATGCCGCGGAGACACCACGCCCCGTGCGGGACGATGGCATCCCGCGCGGGGTTAAACGAGGCAGCGCGAGCTGCGCGCGCTACCGACAATTCGGGTGGTTTACGGTCGCCCGATCCGACCCTTGAAACCCGCCGCTCCTACGGTTGGAACTGGGCTTTGCATAGCCTGCAGCAATCGACAGGCTTTGAAAAGCCCCGTCGGGCGTCGCAGACGCGGCGGCAGCGCCGCCTTGGCGCCTGTGGCAAGGCGGTCAAATCGGACGATTGCGCCACGCCCACGATCCTTGAAAAGCCCGCGCCTTGCGGCGCGGGCGGTGCTCATCATTTCCTGCCGGTGAGCTGCTCCTTCGCGCGCCGATACTCGCGCATCAGCGCTTCAAGGAAGACACCAGACAGTTGCGGTTCGGCGCGGATGTAGATTTCGTCCAGCGCCTCGAGAGTGGTTGCCGAACGCATGTCGG
>DATLZG010000554.1:0-2176 GCA_035574095.1 Burkholderiaceae bacterium
AAGCGGCAGGCGCGGATCGACCTGCGCCAGCGCACGCGTCAGAAGCGGCGCCAGCGCGTTGGCGATGCCGATGCCGATCAGCGCCACGCTCACGCTGCCCGCCGGGCGCAGCACGCCGCCGGCCCGGCCGAGCAGCGCGAACACCGGCGCGCGCAGCGCGGAGGAGGTCGCCGTCCACAGCGCGGTGGCGGCGATCAGCAGGGCCGGGTCGCCGGCGCGTGCGACGAAAGGCAGCAGCGCCAGCGCCGCGGAGGAGACGAGCGCCGCTGCGATCAGATGCGCGCCGATGCGCCCGAGCAGACGCTGCAGGCGGTCCGCGTACAAGCCGGCCGCCCAGTCGGCGAGCGCGAACACGGCCTGATCGAACATCAGGAAGAAGACCGCGAACCGCGCGTCGATGCCGGCCGCCGCCAGCAGCGCCGGCAGGAACGCGACGTACAGCGCCCAGGTCAGCGCGAACAGGCCCTGGAGCGCGGTCGCCCACAGGGCGGTGCGGCGGGTGACGTCCATGTCGCAGCCATCGTAGTCGGCCGGCACGCAGTGGGGAGGCGGCCAGAGGATGCGCGTCGGCTAGGTCGCGGCGGCGATCGGTGCGCGCGGCCGGCGCAGCAGCCACAGCACGATCGACACGTTGGCGAGATTCCACAGAATGCCGTTGGCGAACGCGGCACGGTACGAGCCGGTCAGATCGAACACCGCGCCCGACATCCAGCCGCCGAGCGCCATGCCGGCGAGGGTGGCCATCAGCACCGTGCCGACGCGCGCGCCGGCCTCCTGCGGCGAGAAATACTCGCGCACGATGATCGCGTACGACGGCACGATTCCGCCCTGGAACAGCCCGAACAGCGCCGAGACCACGTACAGCGACGTCAGCCCGTCGGAGAACAGATACAGCACCAGCGCCGCGCCTTGCAGCGTGGAGCCGAGCAACAGCGTCTTCAGCCCGCCGACCCGGTCGGCAATCGCGCCGGACGCCAGGCGGCTGACGATGCCGAACGCTAGCATCAGCGACAGCATCTCGGCGCCGCGCGCCGCGCCGAAGCCCAAATCCACGCAGTACGCGACGATGTGGACTTGCGGCATCGACATCGCGACACAGCAGGCGACGCCGGCGCAAACGAGCAGCCCTTGCAGCGCCGCCGGCGCCAGCCCGAGTTGGCGCTGCCGTTGCGCCCACGTGATCGGGGCCGCGCGCCCGGCCGGCTGCGCGTGCAATTCTTCCAGCGGCGGCCGGCGCCGCAACACGAACGCGAGCGGCAGCATCGTCGCCAGGCAGACGAAGCCGATGCCGATGTGGGTCGCGCGCCAGCCGGCGGTCTCGATGAAGTGCTGCACGATCGGCGGCCATACGGTGCCGGCGAGGTAGTTGCCGGCGGCGGCCAGTGCGACCGCGATTCCGCGCCGGCGCGAGAACCACAGCGAAGCGTCGGCGATCAGCGGGCCGAAGGTGGCGGAGCTGCCGGCCAGACCGATCAGCAGTCCGTGCGCCAGCGCGAAACCGACGATGCCGCGCGCCATGCCGGCGGCGACGTAGCCGGCGGCGAGCGCCAGCGTGCCGAACGCGACCACCGCGGCGATGCCGCAGCGATCGGCCAGTTTCCCCATCAACACGCCGCCCAACGCGAAGCCGACCATCGTCAGCGTGTATGGCACGGTCGCCTCGGCGCGCGACAGACCGAAATCGGCCTGCACCGCGGGCAGCGCGACCGCGACCGACCACATGCCGACTCCGCCGAGCGTGGACAGCGCCACGGCAGCGGCCAACCGCCACCACGCGTAAGCCGACTCGACGGCTGTCACCGGCTACGGCGCGAACGCGCGCTTGAGCGCGTCCGCGCAGCGGTCGAAGGCGCGCGCGGCGTCGTCGATCAGCTTGCTCATCGTCAGGAAGCCGTGGATCTGCGACTCGAAGCACACGTACTCGACCGGCACGCCGGCCGCGCGCAGCAGTTGCGCGTACGCGGCGCCTTCGTCGCGCAGCGGGTCGTAGCCGGCGGTCAG
The DNA here is from genome assembly GCA_035574095.1 of Burkholderiaceae bacterium. GTDB lineage: Bacteria > Pseudomonadota > Gammaproteobacteria > Burkholderiales > Burkholderiaceae_F > JAKANT01. Next base: position 2,002 of record DATLZG010000554.1, read on the forward strand.
CACGAACGCCGGCGGCAGGCCGCGGTGCGAGGGCGCCAGCGCCGGCGAGGCGCGCCAGTCCTGCACCTCGTGCGGCCCGTTCAGGTAGCAGCCGGTGAAGTACGCGATCAGTTCGCGCGTCAGCAGATAGCCGGCGCCGTTTTCCGCATGCGAGGGCGTGTTGCAGCGTAAATCG
>DATLZG010000555.1:0-5979 GCA_035574095.1 Burkholderiaceae bacterium
GCCGCCGCTCGGCGACGATATCGCGCTCGATCGCTTCGTCGCCGAATGGTTGGCCGAATTCGAGCGCGACCGCGGACTCGCTGCGGGGCGCATACGGGTGGACATTCCCGCCGGGCTGGCGGTGAAATTCGAGCAATCGCATCTGCGCCAGATCCTGTTCAACCTGATCGACAATGCGCTGCGCTACGCGAGCGCGCAAGCGGGCAGCGTGCAGATCATCGGCGAGCGTGCCGCCGACGACGGCGGTCGCGTGCTGTTGTGGGTGTTCGACGACGGTCCCGGCATCGGGCCCGAGGCCCGTGCCGCGCTGTTCGAGCCGTTCTACACGACCCACGCGAGCGGCACCGGTCTGGGCCTGTACATTGCGCGCGAGTTCTGCCTCGCCAACCGCTGCGATCTCGCGTACGCGGCGCGCCGCGGGCTGGACGGCGGCACGCGCGAAGGATTCGTGCTGCGCTTCGCCCGCAGCGGGGTGCCGGTCGAAGCGGGCGGATTCCTCGATACGATGCCTGCGCGATGAACGAACGAAGCGCCCCCATCGAAGGCGCGCGCCGCCAACCGGCCGTGCTGGTGGTCGACGACGAAGCCGATCTGCGTGAGCTGTTGGCGGTGACGCTGGTGCGGCTGGGTCTGGACGTCGATACCGCGGAGTCGCTGGCGCAGGCGCGGCAACTGCTGGAGCGCAATCGCTACGCGCTCGCACTGACCGACATGCGGCTGCCGGACGGCGTGGGCCTCGACCTGGTGCGCGAGCTGGCGGCGAACAACGGTCCGCCGATCGCCGTGATCACCGCGTTCGGCAGCGCGGAGAACGCGGTCGCGGCGCTGAAGGCCGGTGCGTTCGACTACCTGACCAAGCCGGTCGACCTCGAGCAGTTGCGCCTGCTGGTGCGCTCGGCGCTGCGCCAGCCGCCGGAATTCGCCGCTCAATCCAGCGTGCCGGCCGGCTCCGGTGCGATGGCGCGCCTGGTCGGCGAGACGCCCGCGATGCGGCAACTGCGGGCGATGATCGCGAAGCTCGCGCACAGCATGGCGCCGGTGGCCATCTTCGGCGAGTCCGGCTGCGGCAAGGAGCTGGTGGCGCGCGCGATCCACGAGCTGTCGGCGCGCTGCGCGGCGCCGTTCGTAGCCGTCAACTGCGGCGCGATTCCGGAGGCGCTGATGGAAGCCGAGTTCTTCGGCTACAAAAAAGGCGCCTTCACCGGCGCCGAGCGCGACCGCGACGGTTTCTTCCAGGCCGCCGCCGGCGGCACATTGTTCCTCGACGAGGTGGCCGAGTTGCCGCTGCCGATGCAGGTCAAGCTGCTGCGCGCCATCCAGGAGCGGCGCGTGCGCAAGGTCGGCGCCACGATCGAGGAGCCGGTCGACGTGCGCATCCTGAGCGCCACGCACCAGGATCTGGCAAGACTGGTCGCCGCCGGCCGCTTCCGCCAGGACCTGTTCTACCGGTTGAACGTGATCGAGCTGCGCGTGCCGAGCCTGCGCAGTCGTGCCGACGACATCGTGCCGATCGCGCGCGCAATTCTGCAGCGGCTGGCGGCACGCAATGACAGCGGCCCGGTGACGCTGTCGCCGGCGGCCGAGGCGGCATTGAAGAGCTACGACTTTCCGGGCAATGTGCGTGAACTGGAGAACGTGCTCGAGCGCGCGTTGGCCCTCGCCGGCAGCGGCACGCTGGAGCCGCTCGATTTGATGTTGCCGGTCGGCGAAGTCGATCTGCTGCTCGAGCCCGACGCGCCGCAGGCGGAGCAGCCGGCGACGCCGGGCTACGAACTGAACGACGGCGTGCCGTCCAATCTGGGCGCCTACCTCGATCGCGTCGAGGCCGACGCGATCCGCGCCGCGCTCGCCAAGACGCGCAACAACCGCACCGCGGCCGCGCAGTTGCTGGGAATCACGTTTCGCCAGCTGCGCTATCGCATGCAGCGGCTCGGCCTGAAGTGAAGCAAATGCTTGGCCCGGTCGATGACACCGGCTGGGTTGCCGGTGTCACGCGTGTCGAATCCCCGTTCCACGACGAGCGCCCGGCGGGCAGCGCGATCGAATTGCTGGTCGTGCACAACATCAGCCTGCCGCCCGGCCGCTTCGGTAGCGGCGACGTACTTCGGCTTTTCACCGGCACGCTCGATACGCGCGCCCACCCGTTCTTCGCCGCCCTTGCCGGCCAGCGCGTATCCGCGCACTTCTTCATCGACCGCCAGGGGGGCGTGACGCAACTCGTCTCGTGCCGGCGGCGTGCCTGGCACGCCGGCGCCTCGCAGTTCGAAGGCCGTAGCCGCTGTAACGACTTCTCGCTCGGCGTCGAGCTCGAAGGTACCGACTTCTCGCCTTACACCGACGCCCAATACGTCGCGCTGGCACGCTTGGTCGCCGTTGTGCGCGCGGCCTATCCGCTGCGTGCAGTGCGCGGCCACAGCGACATCGCCCCCGGGCGCAAGACCGATCCCGGTCCGTTCTTCGACTGGTCGCGGCTGGCCACCCTGGCCCCCCAATACGCCGACCTGCTGCCACCGGCACGGCCCTGAACGCGCCGCCGTGTGCGCAGCGCTGCGCGGTTGTCTTTCGCGCGCTTGTTCCATATGATGCCGCTACAAGAATTTGTACGAACAATGCGTCTGGGCCCAAGATATTGGGGGGACGGCGAAGGCCGCATACGGGTGCAAGTCGCGCCGGAGCGGCTCGTGCGCGGCAACGGCGTTGCAACGAGTATCAATATCTGGTAGGCGGCGGGCCGAAGCCTTCGATATCTAGTTGGCCGGCCAGAAACAACGGACGGAGGTGGCATGTTGCATCAACAGGCGGACGCTGTGCCGGCGGCCGGCACGTTCGGCGCGGCGCCGGCGCCGCGCGCGGATGGAGTGACGCAGGTACGCGCGGCGTCGTACGCCGACTACAAGGTGATCCGCCGTAACGGCGCGGTGGTCGCATTCGAGCCGGCCAAGATCGCGCTGGCGATGACCAAGGCCTTCATCGCCGTGCGCGGCGGGCAGGGAGCGGCGTCGGCGGCGGTGCGCGAACAGGTCGAGCGGCTGACCGGCAACGTCGTCGCCGCGCTGCTGCGCCGCCAGCCTGCCGGCGGCACGTTTCACATCGAAGACATCCAAGACCAAGTCGAGCTGTCGCTGATGCGCGACGGCGCGCACGACGTCGCGCGCGCTTACGTCCTGTACCGGGAGAAGCGGGCGCAGGAGCGCGCCGCCCGGCTCAAGGAGCAGGCGCCGGCGGCGCCGCAGCTCGCCATGATCGAGAACGGCAGCCGCGTGCCGCTCGATCTGCCGCGTATCCGCGCGCTGATCGAATCGGCGTGCGCGGGCCTGACCGAATACACGTCGCCCGATCTGATCCTCGCCGAGACGGTGAAGAACCTGTACGACGGGGTGCCGCTGGAAGACGTCTACAAGTCCGCCATCCTCGCCGCGCGCGCGTTGATCGAGAAGGATCCCGCCTATTCGTACGTTACGGCGCGCCTGCTGCTGCACACGGTGCGGCGCGAGGTGCTCGGCGAGGAAGTGACGCAGGCGCAGATGGCGACGCGTTACGCCGAGTACTTTCCGCGCTTCATCAAGTACGGCATCGAGGTCGAGTTGCTCGACGAACGGCTGGCGGCGTTCGACCTGAAAAGACTGGCGCAGGCGCTGCAGCCGGAACGCGATTTGCAGTTCACCTACCTCGGGCTGCAGACGTTGTACGACCGCTACTTCCTTCATCACGACGGGCGCCGCTTCGAACTGCCGCAGGCGTTCTTCATGCGCGTGGCGATGGGGCTGGCGCTCAACGAGATCGACCGCGAGGCGCGCGCGATCGAGTTCTACGAAGTGCTGTCGCGCTTCGACTTCATGAGCTCGACGCCGACGCTGTTCAACAGCGGCACGCGCCATCCGCAGCTTTCCTCCTGTTATCTGTCCACCGTCACAGACGACCTGGAAGGGATCTACGAGGCGATCAAGGAAAACGCGCTGCTCGCCAAGTACGCCGGCGGGCTGGGCAACGACTGGACGCCGGTGCGCGCGCTCGGCAGCCACATCAAGGGCACCAACGGCAAGAGCCAGGGCGTGGTGCCATTCCTGAAAGTGGTCAACGACACGGCCGTGGCGGTCAATCAGGGCGGCAAGCGCAAGGGGGCGGTGTGCTGCTACCTGGAGACCTGGCATCTGGACATCGAGGAGTTCCTGGAGCTGCGCAAGAACACCGGCGACGACCGCCGGCGCACGCACGACATGAACACCGCCAACTGGATTCCGGACCTGTTCATGAAGCGGGTCATGGAAGGCGGCGACTGGACGCTGTTCTCGCCGAGCGACGTGCCGGACCTGCACGACAAGTTCGGCCGCGCGTTCGAGGAAGCCTACCTGCGCTACGAGGAAAAGGCGGCGCGCGGGGAGATCAAGCTGTTCAAGAAGATCCCGGCGCTGCAGCTGTGGCGCAAGATGCTGACGATGCTGTTCGAGACCGGGCATCCGTGGATCACGTTCAAGGACGCTTGCAACGTGCGCTCGCCGCAGCAGCACGTCGGCGTCGTGCACAGTTCCAACCTGTGCACCGAGATCACGCTGAACACCTCGGCCACCGAGATCGCGGTGTGCAACCTCGGTTCGGTCAACCTCGCCGCCCACATGAAGCCGGACGGCGCCGGCGGCTACGTGCTGGATCACGAGAAGCTGAAGCGCACGATCGGCACGGCGATGCGCATGCTCGACAACGTGATCGACATCAATTACTACGCGGTGCCGAAGGCGCGCAACGCCAATCTGCGCCACCGCCCGGTCGGACTCGGCATCATGGGGTTCCAGGACTGCCTGCACCTGCTGCGGGTGCCTTACGCGTCGGAGGCTGCGGTCGAGTTCGCCGACCGCAGCATGGAAGCCGTCTGCTACTACGCATACTGGGCATCGACCGAACTGGCGGCCGAGCGCGGGCGCTACTCGTCGTTCGCCGGCAGCCTGTGGGACCGCGGCATCCTGCCGCATGACACGTTGCGGTTGCTGGCCGAAAGCCGCGGCGGCTACGTCGAGGTCGACCCCTCGTCGACGATGGACTGGGACGCGCTGCGCGCGCGCATCCGGCAGTTCGGTATGCGCAACTCCAACTGCGTGGCGATCGCCCCGACCGCAACCATCTCGAACATCGTCGGCGTCGACGCCTGCATCGAACCGACATTCCAGAACCTGTTCGTGAAGTCGAACCTGTCGGGCGAGTTCACGGTCGTCAACGAGCACCTGGTACGCGACCTGAAGAAGCTCGGGCTGTGGGACGAAGTGATGGTGATGGACATCAAGCACTTCGACGGTTCGCTTGCCAGGATCGACCGCATCCCGCCCGAGCTGCGCGCCTTGTACGCGACCGCGTTCGAAATCGATCCGAAGTGGCTGATCGAAGCGGCGGCGCGGCGGCAGAAATGGATCGACCAGGCGCAGTCGCTGAATATCTATATGGCGGGGGCATCGGGCAAGAAGCTGGACGAGGTGTACCGGCTCGCCTGGATGCGCGGGCTGAAGACCACCTACTACCTGCGCACGATCGGCGCCACCCACGCCGAAAAGGCGACCGGTCGTACCGGGCAGCTGAACGCCGTACCGACCGACGGGGCGGGCGCGCTTGCCGCGCCGTCCGAGGTGGAAGGCAAAGTCTGCCTGCTGAAACCCGGCGACCCGGGCTTCGCCGACTGCGAAGCCTGTCAATAGAAAGAGGGACGGAGGAACCGACGATGCTCACCTGGGAAGAACCGACGCGCCAACCCGCCCCCCTCCGCCCGTCGGCGCCGCAGCCGGTCGCGGCGCCCTCCCTGCGCCGCGTCAGCGCCGCCGACAAGCGCATCATCAACGGCAAGACCGACGTCAATCAGCTCGTCCCGTTCAAATACAAGTGGGCTTGGGAGAAGTACCTGGCCGCGTGCGCCAACCACTGGATGCCGCAGGAGATCAACATGTCCCGCGACATCGCTCTGTGGCGGGATCCGAACGGGTTGACCGAAGACGAGCG
>DATLZG010000556.1:0-2227 GCA_035574095.1 Burkholderiaceae bacterium
GGCCACGCGCCGTGCCGCCCCGCGCCGCCTGCGGACCCCACGCCGCAACGCGTTTTCTCGTCGCACCTTGACCGCAGGAGGAAAGAAATGCTCCAACCCACGTTACGCGCCGCCGCGCTGGTGTGCGCCGCCGCGCTCGCCGCGCCGAGCGCGCTGGCCTCCAGCCACCGCGAGGCGCCTTTTATCACCACGCAACCGAAAGTCGACGGCACCGACTTTTACATGTTCCGTTCGTACGAGACGGGCCGCGCCGACTACGTGACGATCATCGCCAACTATCTGCCGCTGCAGGATCCTTACGGCGGGCCGAACTACTTCTCGCTCGACCCGAACGCGCTATACGAGATCCACATCGACAACGACGGCGACGCGCGCGAGGACATCACGTTCCAGTTCCGCTTCAAGAACAACCTGAAGGGAATCAAGCTTCCGATCGGCGACAAGATGGTGGCGATTCCGCTGATCCAGGCCGGCGCCGTGTCGGCGCCGAACGCGGCGGCGCTGAACGTCAACGAGACGTACACGGTGGACATCGTGCGCGGCGACCGCCGCACCGGTCAGCGGGCGCGCATCACCAACGCCGCCAACGGGTCGGCGACCTTCGACAAGCCGGTCGACAACATCGGCACCAAGACGATCCCCGATTACACGGCGTACGCGAACCAGCACATCTACAACGTCAACATCCCCGGCTGCGCGCAACCCGGCCGCATGTTTGTCGGCCAGCGCAAGGAGGCGTTTGCGGTCAACCTGGGCACGATCTTCGATCTGGTCAACGCGCCGGTATCGGTGATCACCGATCCGCAGTTCATCAACGCCGTGCCGAACACGATCGACGACGCCAATGTCACCACGCTCGCGCTCGAAGTGCATCGAAGCTGCCTGGTCAGAGGCGACGATCCGGTGATCGGCGGCTGGACCACCGCCAGCATGCGCCAGGTGCGGCTGCTCGACCCGACGCCGAAGTCCGGCCATCAGACCTCGAGCAAGGACGGCGGCCCGTGGGTGCAGGTGTCGCGCCTCGGCATGCCGTTGGTCAACGAGGTCGTGATCGGTCTGCCGGACAAGGACCGCTTCAATGCCAGCAAGCCGAAGGACGACGCGCAGTTCGCCAACTACGTCACGAACCCGACCTTGCCGGCGCTGCTGGAAGTTGCGCTGAACGCGCCGGGGATCGCGCCGAAGAACCTGCCGCGCACCGATCTGGTGACGACGTTCCTCACCGGCATCAACGGCGTGAACAAACCGCGCAACGTGACGCCCGCCGAGATGCTGCGGTTGAACACGTCGATCGCGCCCACGCCGGAGGCGCAACAGAACCGGCTCGGTCTGGCCGGCGGCGATGCGGCCGGTTTCCCGAACGGCCGCCGGCCGAAGGACGACGTCGTCGACATCGCGCTGGTCGCGGTGATGGGCGGGCTGTGCATCCTGAACGGCGACAACAATGCGCTCGGGCTCGGTGCCGATTGCAAGCCCAGCAACGTGCCGCTCGGCGACACGGCGTTGAAGCTGCACGACGCGGTCGACCAGGCCGTGGTGCCGCTGCTGCCGCGCTTCCCGTATCTGTTCACGCCGACGCCGGGCGCGCAATGACGCACAGGAGATCGACATGACCCGCGATCTCACACGCGCCGCCGTCTTCGCCGGCGTAGCCACCGCATGCCTGTTTGGCCTCGCGGCCTGCGGCGGCAACGATGATGGCGACGGGTTGACCGAGGCGCAGCGCGAAGACCGGCTCGCATCGACCTGGCCCGGCATGCTGACCTTCGCCCTGGCGCAGATCGCACGGCCGGACGCAGACAGCGCCGAGCCGCGTTCGATCGCCAGCATCGTGCCTCCGTTGTCGGAGGACGCCGAGCCGGCGGCGCTTTGATGACCCACTCGCCCGGCCGCCCGTGGCGGCCGGGCTTCGAAGGAGAAAGCCGATGCGAACACTTTCCCGTTCCGCCCGCGCGCTTGCCGTCGCGGTCGCGCTCGCCCTGACGGCCTGCGCGCGCAGCGACGACGGCGACGGCCTGTCCGACATGCAGCGCGAGGACCGCGACGCCTCGGCGAGCAGCGCCGGCCTGTTCTCGTTTGCCAACCGGCAGATCGCGAACAACACCAGCGACAGCGCCGTGCCGCGTTCGATCGACGGCATCGCGCCGCCGGCGGACGATACGAGCGAGCCGTTCACGCTGTAGTGCCGATGCGCGCGCTGCTGCCGTCGTTGCTGGTCGTGCCGCTG
>DATLZG010000557.1:0-2130 GCA_035574095.1 Burkholderiaceae bacterium
ATTAGCCGGAAGTCTTTCAATCGCTTTGACCGTCCAATCTATGTTGTTAAGCCAGTTCCCGCTTGACTCCGAGAAGGCGTTGCCTTCTGCAAAGTCCCAAACCATCGGTATCGCTTGACGTCCAAACGTATTACGAAGTGCCTCCATCTTAGGGCTGCTATCCCAAGAGCAAATTGATGAACCGCGATCGGCTGAGCGAGATATAACCGAATGTTGTGGATCGGCTGAATGACAGAAGGCGGCGTATCCTTCGTGTGAGTTCAAAACACACGGCCCGGTTTGGCGACCGGGTGAAGGAGACGCCACCCATGCTGAGAGTAGTCGAGAAGCCGACCAAAGAGAACGAAGAACTGCGGACCACCCTGGACGAGCTGCTGCAGCGCGGCGCGCTGAAGATGCTGCACGAGGCGCTCGAAGCGGAGGTCGACGAGTACATCCGGCGGCACCGCGACGCGCGCGACGACCACGGCCGCGCGCAGGTGGTGCGCAACGGGAAGGCGCCGGCGCGGCAACTGGTGACGGGGAGCGGCACCCTGGAGGTACGCGCGCCGCGCGTCAACGACCGCCGCGTGGATGCCGAGGGCCAGCGGCAGCGGTTCAGCAGCCAGATTCTTCCCAGCTACATGCGGCGGGCGCCGAAGGTGACGGAGGTGCTGCCGATTCTCTATTTGCGCGGGTTGTCCACGGGCGATTTTCAGGCGGCGCTGCCGGTCCTGCTGGGCCAGGAGGCGGGCGGCCTCTCGCCGACGACCATCACGCGGCTGACGGCGAGCTGGGAAGCCGAGTATCACGCCTGGCGTCGCCGCGATCTCCATGATGTGGATTACGTCTATGTGTGGGTCGATGGCGTGCACTTCCGCGTCCGGCTGGAGGAGGATCGCCTCTGCACGCTCGTGATGATCGGCGTGCGCGCTGACGGAACGAAGGAATTGATCGCGGTTGAAGACGGGTATCGCGAGAGCACCGATAGCTGGGCGACGGTGCTGCGCGATCTGAAGCGCCGCGGGATGCGTGCGCCGGTGGTCGCGGTCGGCGACAGCGCGCTCGGCTTCTGGGCGGCGGTGGGCGCGGTATGGCCCGAGACGCGAGAGCAGCGGTGCTGGGTCCATCGCTTGGCGAATGTCCTCGACAAGCTCCCGAAACGGCTCCAGCCCAAAGCCAAGCAGGCACTGCAGGCGATCATGAACGCGCCGACTCGCGCGGAGGCCGAAGCGGGCATCGAGGCGTTCGCGGCCGAGCACGACGCGAAGTACCCCAAGGCCGTGGCCTCGCTGCGCCGCGACCAGGCGCAGCTGCTAACCTTTTACGATTTCCCCGCCGAGCATTGGCGGCATCTGCGGACGACGAACATCATCGAGTCGCCCTTCGCGACCGTCCGCCTGCGCCAGCGAGTCACCAAGGGCGCGGGCTCACGCACGAAGGCCCTGATGATGGCGTTCAAGCTGCTCGCGATGGCAGAAGAGCGCTGGAGAAAGGTGAACGGCTCGGAACTGTTGCCCCTCGTGCGGGCCGGCGTGCGCTTCGTCGACGGCGTGCAGCAGAAAGCGAAAACCACCAAGGGAGAGATGAAGGAGACCGCCGCCTAACTGACGCGGCCGATCCACAACATTTGACAATTTCTCCGGAAGCTCCATGCCGGCCCGCTCCTCGACAGCGTCGCAGCCGTCCGGCTCACGATCTGCCAGTAGTAAGTCGTGTTGGGGGACAGTCCCGTGACGCTGTGACTCTGCAACGTCGAGGGCGCGCACTCGGGCCGAGCTGCACGTTGCTGGCGATCTTCACCAGGCTGATGGGATCGGTCCCGAAGTAGACGTCGTAGAAGCGCGCCCACGGGCCGCCGTACCACCTCGACGTGGTGCTGCTGCCGATTCCTGTGGCGGCGTTGGCGGGCCGCTGATACACCGGCGTATCCGGCGGCAGCGGCGCGAACGGCTTCGTCTCGACGTAACTGGCGCTGTTGTTCCACTTGTGCTCGAAATGCTCGCGCGACCAGTCGTAGAACCAGGGCTTGGTGGTGAAGTCGTTGTGCTCGTTCTGCTGGTCGGCCGAGGACTTCGTCCAGTTGGAGGAGCCGAAGACCGTCAGCCGTTGCCCATGGAGCAGCGTGAGCTTCTCGTGATTGAGGCCGAC
>DATLZG010000558.1:0-6038 GCA_035574095.1 Burkholderiaceae bacterium
GGCGGCCGGCGCGGGGCGCCGCGCGCTGTACGTGTGCTTCAACCGTCCGCTCGCCGATCACATGGCGCACATCGCACCCGACGGTGTGGAGGTCGCGAGTTACCACCAACTGTGCGACCGCCGGCTGCGCGCGGCAGGGCAGACGATCGACTATGGGCGCCCCGCAGCCTTCGCGGACCTGGAGGCGCGCTTCGCCGAGTTGCCGGTCGACGTCGATGCGCAGGTCGACGAACTGGTCATCGACGAGGGACAGGACTTCCAGCCCGCCTGGAAGGACGCGCTGCTGCGGCTGCTCAAGCCGGACGGCCGCGCCTGGTGGCTCGAGGATCCGATGCAGAGGCTGTACGAGCGATCGCCGGTGGAGCTGCCGGGCTGGGTGACGCTGCACGCGGATACGAACTACCGCAGCCCGCGCGACGTGCTCGGCTACGTCAACCGGCTGCTGCGGCCGGTGCGCCCGATCGAGGCCGCGAGCCCGTTCGCCGGCGGCGAAGTGGAGTTCCTCACCTACGCGGACGCCGCGCAGTTGGTCGATGCGACCAAGCGCGCGATCACCCGGGCGTTGCAGGCGGGCTTCCGCGTCGGCGACACGGTGGTCGTCACCTTCAGCGGGCGCGAGAAGTCGCTGCTCGCGCCGTACGACCAGCTCGGGCCGCACAAGCTGAAGCGCTGGCTCGGCCGCTACGATCTGTTCGGCACGCCGCAGTACGCCGAGGGCGAACTGCTGGTCGAGACCGTCTACCGTTTCAAGGGACAGTCGGCGCCGTGCGTGGTGCTGACCGAAGTCGACTTCGAGGCGTTCGACGAACTGGCGCAGCGCAAGCTGTTCGTCGGCATGACGCGGGCGTCGATGAAGCTGCTCCTGGTGCTGTCGGAGCGCGCGGCGAAGACGCTGATGGCGCGGCTGGGCGAGGGCGACGCCCGGTAGTCGGATCGGCCGACTGCCCGCGACGGCGCCGCCGCAGCGCGCGCACCGGGGCAGCCGCGCATCCCCGGTGCCGCGATCGCAGCTCGTCGGCTGCCGCCCCGAATGCGGCGCGAGCGCAGGGTGTTCCTGCGCCCGCGCGCGGCCGTCACGGCCGCGCCCGATCCGGTTTGCGGTAGTCGCACACGCCGTCGGGGAAGATCCGTTCCAGCGTGGCGATTTCCTCCGCGCTTGGCGTCCACGGCGCATACGCGCCGTCGGCCACCGCCTTGCGCACCGGCTTCAGCGCGCAGCGGTACATCGCGCCGTGCAGCGGCGCGCCGGCGACGATGCGCGAGGTCTTGTAGAGCGGGAAGGCGGCGGTACAGGGGCCCGCGGGGCGGTCGTTCAGGATGCCGTCCCAGACGTGATCGCCGGCGTGCAGCAGGCGGCCATTGAGGTCGAAGCAGCTATCGACCGCGCGCGCCGGCTTGTTGCCGGCGATGCCTTTCCTCGGATCGGCGAGGATGTTCGTCATCCACTCGTCCATCACCGCCAGCGCCTCGAACGTCTGGCTCGCCTTCGGCACGCCGGGCTGCGTGTCGGTGAACCAGATCACCAGGTTGTCCGAGTGACCCATGCGCTCCAGCACGCGGCTGCGCACCGCGAACGACTGGTGCGAGTTGTGCATGTCGAGTTCGCGCTCCATGTACTGGCGGTGGTCGATCGCCGGCACGTTCAGCTTGCCGGTGAACACATGGCCGGAGGTGTAGGCGGCGCGCATCGCGTGCAAGTCGCCGCGCGTGCGCGGCGCCGGTTGGTCCGGCGCGGGGCTCAGGTTCATGTTGCGCCGGCTCCACGGATCGAAGTAACCGGGAATCGTCAGCGCCTTGTTGACCTCCGCCGCCGAGGTGCCGAAGAACGGGAAGCCCTCCTGCACCATCTGGCTCGGGTGTTTCCAGCCGCCGATGTGCCAGTTCAGGTGCAGGAACTCCGCCGGCGTGATCTTGCCTTCCTTCAGCGACAGCAGGCCGTACTGCACACCGACGTTGTCCCAGGTCGGGCGCGCTGCGCCGGTGGCGTCCACGCCGTACACATTGCGCAGATCGTCGTAATGCGTCCAGCGGATGGCGGCGATGTCCGACTGCGGTTCGTAGAACTGCTGGTTCGGCACCGCGCCGTACAGCGGGTTCATCGCCAGCGGGGTCAGGCCGCGCCAGCCGGGTACGCACTCGGTGGAGCCGACGGCGGTGCTATAGCCGAGCGCGGTCTTCAGCGGCGCGAGCGGGTCGTTGACGCGCGGGTTCGGTCCGCCCGGCGGGTTTTCCTCGGCATTGAAGCCGACCAGCAGGCTGCGGTTCTTGGTCACGCGCCACTTGGGATTGGCGCGGTCGGTCGCGTCCATGTAGTGCTCGAGCAGTTCGCAGTCGCCGACGTGGATCGTCTGCGTGACCATGTCCGGGTACGACTGCACCGGCAGCAGCGCATCGAGCACGCCCGGATGGTTCTGCGCGATCACGTACTGCTGGATCGCGCCGCCCGAGCCGCCCAGGCCCACCGTGTACAGCGGCACGCCGTAGCGCTCGATGAAGCGCTCCTTGGTCATCATCGCCGTTTCGCCGGCCAGATTCAGGTTGTAGTGGGTGCCGGTGTTGTTGCCGCTGGAGTGCGCGATCGCGAAGCCGAGCCGCAGGATGTCGGGGTTCAGCGAACCGCCGTGCACGACGCCCTGCGTATGGCCGATCGCCACGCCGCCCTGGAACCAGTAAAGCAGCTTGCCGTTCCACAGGCTCAGGTCGGGCGCCGCGGGGCTCTCGCCGCGCGGCGCCAGCATCGCGAAGCTGTAGAGGAAGCGGTTGATCGAACCGGTCTCGCGCCGGACCACGAACTCCACCGTGCGCCCGTCCGGCAGCGTGATGTCGGTCATGTCCGCCGGGCGGCTGCCGTCGGCGGGCAGCGGCTTCCACGTGTTGGCGCTGCTGCGATAGAGGTACGTCACGGTGGTGTTGACCGAGCAGTTGCGCGAATAGCCGATCGTATTGCCGGCGACGTCGCGTACGCGGTAGCCGGGCGGGGTGGCGCTGTCGACCAGCGGCTCCACCCCGAGTTGATCGGTGCGGCAGACGAACGGGTGCTGGTGCGGGCCGGAGAACATCGGCCCGGTGATCGGATAGTTGGTGAGCTCCAGCACGTCGCGCGCGCCGCTGCGCCGGTGGCGCACCTCGAGCTTGTTCTTGCCCTCGGCCAGGCCGGTGATCACGCCTTCGAGCCGGTGCCCCTTGGCTTCGAGCGCGACCTCCAGCCGGCGTCCGTTCAGCCACAGTTCGAGCTTGTCGTGCAGCCCCGGCGCGGCGCGCACTGCGATGCGGGCGTCGCCGCCCGACACGTATTGCGGCGGGCTGGACAAGATCTGCAAACGTACTTTCGCGCCGCGATCGCGCCCGCGGTCCTCGTGATCGTGGTCACTGGAGGCGATCGCGACCGGGGTCGCCAACAGCGCCCAAACCGCAAACAGGGTCAGTGCGCCACGCTGCTGCCTTGGCATGTCTCCTCCGTCTCGGTGTTCTTGTGGTCGGGCCGGCAGCTTACCCCGGAAATTTCACGAGGGACGCGGGAGTTGCGCGGGTGCATGCGGGATGCGGATTGCGCGCGACGGCCGCAGCCAAGGCCAAGAGGCCATTGCGAGGAGTTGAGCGCTCGCCCGCGCCCGCAGGCGCCGCGCAAACCCGCGCAGCCTCGACGACCCAACGTGGCCGCGCGCCTCGGATGCCGAAACTCGTGATGAGGGTTACCGAAAACCTCGCATCCGAGGGCGACCTCGTGAAATGTCCGGGGTTGGCCGTGCGACGGTGTGAGCGCCATGTGCGGCGCGCAACCGTGCCGCCGGTCACTGACTGTCGTCCGCCGTGCGCGCGCAACGCGCGAAGCGGGCGCACAGCTCCGCCACCGGCAGCGCGCTCAGATAGCCGAGCGTGCGATCGATGCGGATGACGATGCCGAGCAAATGCCCGTTCGCGTCGAACAGCCCGCCGCCGCTCATTCCCTTCTCGCCCTTGATGCCGGTCAGAAGCAGCGGCACCGCGACGCCGTGGCTGGTCCAGCGCGTGGCCCAGACCGCTCCGGCCGCGACGTTCGCGCCGCCGTTCGCGCGCCGGCGCTCGACGGCGCCGACCGCTTCGCCGAGGGCGGCCGGGCGCAGCCGGATCGTGGCGATGTGCCTGAGCGGCCGGTCGACGCGCAGCAGCGCAGCGTCGATGTCCGGGTCGATGCGCTCGATGCGCGCGGCGTACTTCGCTCCGCTGGGGTCGATGACCGTGATGTGCTGCGCGCCCCACACGACGTGGGCGGCGGTCGCCACTTCGCGCGCCAGCGTTACCACGCCCATCCCTTCGCTTGCGCGACCGAGGCGATAGCCGTTGAAGCGCACGGCGTCGGCGCGCGTGACTTCGATCGACACCGAGGATTGCACCGGGCCCGCGCGTGCCGGCGGCTGCGCCAGCAGCGGCAGCGCGAGCAGAGCGGCGAGCAGCGGGGCCATCGCGACGCCGTTTTCGATACCACGGCAGCCATTGTGCGGGCGCAAGCGGCGGCCGCCAACTCGCGGGTTTGCGGCCGTACGGTGTAGATTCGGAACGGCTAGTTCGACGGCTGCGGGCCGGCGATTTTTTCGTTCGTCTGCGAGGGAGGTGTTGGTGGGACCGCTGACCGGCATTCGCGTCGTCGAAGTGGCTGCGATCGGCCCGGGGCCGATGTGCGCGATGCTGCTCGCCGATCTCGGCGCCGACGTGGTGCGCATCGACCGGCTGGAACCGAGCGGCCTGGGTGTCGCGATGGCGCCGCGCTTCGACGTCACCGCGCGCAACCGGCGCTCGATCGCCCTGGATCTGAAGCATCCGGAAGGGCGTGCGGCGGCGCTGCGATTGATCGAGCGAGCCGACGTGCTGATCGAAGGCTTTCGCCCGGGCGTGGCGGAACGGCTCGGCGTCGGGCCGCAGGACTGCCTGGCGCGCAACCCGCGCCTCGTGTACGGGCGCATGACGGGCTTCGGCCAGGACGGCGTGCTGGCGCAGGCGGCCGGGCACGATTTGAACTACATCGCGTTGAGCGGTGCGCTGGCCGCGATCGGGCCGCGCGGCGCAGCGCCGGTGCCGCCGCTGAACCTGGTCGGCGATTACGGCGGCGGCGCGCTGTATCTGGCGTTCGGCATCCTGGCCGCGCTGGTCGAGCGCAATCGGTCCGGGCAGGGGCAGGTGGTGGATGCCGCGATGGTCGAGGGGGCGGCGTCGCTGATGGCGATGTTCTACGGCCTGCACGCGGCCGGCACCTGGCGCACCGAGCGCGGCAGCAACTTGCTCGACGGCGGGGCGCCGTTTTATTCCGTGTACGAAACCGCCGACGGCCAATATGTATCGGTGGCCGCGTTGGAGCCGAAGTTTTTCGCCGAATTGGCGCAGCGCATCGGGTTGGATGACGAGTTCGTCGCCAAGCAGTACGACGTGCAGACTTGGCCGCGGCTGCGCGCGCGGCTGGCCGAGATCTTCAGGAGCAGGACGCGCGACGCCTGGTGCGCTCTGCTCGAGGGCAGCGATGCGTGCTTCGCGCCGGTGTTGTCGATGCAGGAAGCGCCGCGCCATCCGCATAACGTCAGCCGCGGCGTGTTCGTCGAGATCGACGGCTATCCGCAGCCGGCGCCCGCGCCGCGCTTTTCGCGCACGCCGGCGGCCGTGCCCAAGCCGCCGCCTGCGATCGGCGCGCACACCGACGACGTGCTGCGCGAAGCGGGCTTTGGCGCGGCGGAGATCAAGGCGCTGCGGAAGGCGGGCGCGATTCGGTGAGCGCGGCCAGCGCGGCTTGCACGGTCGGGTAGCGCAGCCGCACGCGCAGCTCGCGCTTGATGCGCGCGTTGGACAGCCGGCGCGATTCGCTCATGAACGAGTACAGCGCCGGCGCGACCGCCGCGCGCAGTTGCTCACGCGGCAGCCGCGGCGGTCGCGGCAGGCCGTAGCGGTCGGCCACCAGGTCGAAGTACTCGCCCATCTTCAGCTCCGAGTCGTCGGTGGCGTGATAGACGCGGCCCGGGCGACCGCGAAACAGGGCGGCGATCGCGATGCGCGCGAGGTCTTCCGCGTGGATG
>DATLZG010000559.1:0-2806 GCA_035574095.1 Burkholderiaceae bacterium
GACCGCGTCCGTTCTCCGTTGACTCGCTCCGCCAGCCGGCGGCCGGCGGCTGGCGTCGACCGGCGCGCGCATGCCCGTCCCCTTGACGGGACAGCCCTTCGCGCACGCAGCCGGGCCCGAGCCACGCGATGAACCCACCGAACGCCCGTAGCAGCGCCGTTGCGGCACGGCCGGCGCGCGGCCGGCGATCTCGCATCGGATTGGCCCTTGCGGGCGGCGGCCCGCTGGGCGCGATCTACGAGATCGGCGCGCTGGCGGCGCTGTCCGAAGCGCTGCGCGGAATCGACTTCACCGATGCCGACGTTTACGTCGGCGTCAGCGCCGGCGCTTTCATTGCCGCCGGGCTCGCGAACGGCGTGACGCCGCACCAGATGTCGCGCCTGTTCATCGAGGGCGAGCGCTCCGACGATCGCTTCGATCCTGCGCTGCTGCTGCGCCCCGCGCTGCGCGAATACGGACGCCGCGTCGCGTCGCTGCCGGCGCTGCTCGCCGGCGCGCTGTGGCGCTACGCGCTGCGCCCCGGCAATGCGCTCGAAGCGGTGCAGCGGCTCGGCCGCGCGCTGCCGACCGGGCTGTTCGACGGCGATCAGGTCGACCGCTATCTGGCGCGTATTTTCGCGCAGCCCGGCCGCAGCAACGACTTCCGCCGGCTGCGGCACAAGCTGTTCCTGGTCGCCACCGATCTCGACAGCGGCGAGGCAGTGGCCTTCGGCGCTCCCGGCTTCGATCATGTGCCGATCTCGCGCGCGGTCCAGGCCTCGGCCGCGCTGCCGGGTGTGTTTCCGCCGGTGCCGATCGACGGCCGCTACTTCGTGGATGGCGCGCTGAAAAAGACGCTGCACGCCTCGATCGCGCTCGAGGAGGGAGTGGACCTGCTGATCTGTGTCAACCCGCTGGTACCGTACGACGCCGGCCCGCATTCAGCGGCGCGCGACCGCGCGCGTGGGCTGGACAATCTGGTCGACGGCGGGCTGCCGGTCGTACTGGCGCAGACTTTTCGCTCGATCATCCATTCGCGCCTCGACGCCGGCATGGAGCGCTACAAGACCGCGTACTCGGACACGGACATCGTTCTGTTCCAGCCCGACCGCGCGGACGCCGACATGTTCTTTACGAACCTGTTTTCGTACTCGAGCCGGCGCCGGCTGTGCGAACACGCGTACCAGAAGACGCGCCAGGAGCTGTGGCTGCGCCGCCACGAGCTGACGCCGAAACTCGCGCGCCACGGCATCGAGCTCGACACCGCGGTCTTGCGCGACGGTCGGCTCACGCTGGTGCGCGGACTGCGCCGCCAACGCGCCTGGCTGCCGGCGGCCGGCGCGACCACCGTGCGCGAGCTGGCGCACACGCTGGACGACCTGGAGCACTGGCTCGCCGCCGTTGCGGGCGCCGGCTGACGCAGCGCCAGCGGGCGCTGCGCTATCCTGCCGCGGCGATACGAATCAGAAAAGCCAATGGAACGCAAGCCGCCGCGCCGCACGCGCGAACGCATCCTGGAGCTGTCGCTGCGGCTGTTCAACGAGTTCGGCGAACCGAACGTCAATACCACGATCATCGCCGAGGAGATGAACATCTCTCCCGGCAACCTCTACTATCACTTCAAGAACAAGGAAGACATCGTCAACCACCTGTTCCAGCGCTTCGAGAACGAAATCGACCGCCTGCTGACGGTCCCGTCGGAAGGCGGTCGGCAGCCCAACGTCGAAGACGCGTGGCTGTTCCTGCACGTGCTGTTCGAGCTGATCTGGAAGTACCGCTTCTTTTACCGCGACCTGAACAACCTGCTGATCAACAATCGCCGCTTCGAGCTGCGCTTCAAGACACTGCTGGCGCAGAAGGTGAAGATGGCGCGCTGGCTCGCCGAAGGATTGCAGCAGCGCGGCGAACTGCGGGCCACCGCGGCCGAGATCGACGCGCTGGCGACCAACATGGTGGTGGTCGCCACTTACTGGCTGTCGTACGAGTACGTGCTGAACCCGCGTCGTTTCAGCGAGCCGGAGTACGTGGCGGCAGTCGTCTCGCGCGGTTGTTATCAAGTGATGGCGCTGACGGCGCCCTACCTCACCGGCGATGCGCGGCGGCTGTTCGAGCGCCTCGCCGCCTCGTACTTGCACAATTGAAGGAGGAGCAGCGATGGCGAAGGCGTGGGCGAAATTTCCGTATCCGGACAAGAAGTATCAGTACACGGCGGCGACGCTGAAGAAGGCGTGGGAGCGTCTGCACCGCGGCGACGCGGAGCCGTGGCCGAAGGACGAGGCGGTCGTCGAGGCGTGGATCGCGTTTCACGCCGGCGAGTTCCAGAAGGCGTACGAGCTGGGACTGAAGGCCGGCGGGGCCGGCATCACGGCGGCGAACAAGGCGCAGGCCATTTACGCCAACTATCTGGAGACCGACGAGAAGCGCAAGCTCGCGGCTTTCGAGGAGGTGGCCGCGCGCGCCGAGCAGCAGCAGAAGTCAGAACCGAAGAATCCCAACGCGTACTACTGGCAGGCGTACGCGCTCGGTCGCTACGGTCAGGGCATCTCGATCGCGAAAGCGCTCGCCGCCGGCATCGGCGGCAAGGTGAAGACCGCGCTCGACACGACGCTGAAACTCGCGCCAAAGCACGCCGACGCACATATCGCCTCCGGCGCCTACCATGCCGAGATCATCGACAAAGTGGGCAGCCTGGTCGGCGGCATGACTTACGGCGCGAAGAAGGACGTCGGCCTCAAACACTACGAGACGGCGCTGAAGCTCAACCCGGATTCGGCGATCGCGCGCATCGAGTACGCGAACGGGCTGGTGATGCTGGAAGGCAAGAAAG
>DATLZG010000560.1:0-3864 GCA_035574095.1 Burkholderiaceae bacterium
GCCAGGGTCTCGACTTCCTCGGGTGTGGGCGGTGCGTCGTGCAACGCGGTGACCAGCAGGTGATCGCGCGCGAGCGCGAAGTGCACCAGGTCGGCGTGCCACAGTGCGCTTTCCTCGGGAAGATTCCGCGCCGGTGCGAGCGCGCGCCACGCATACGGCGCGGTCACCGGCGTTCCGGTGCCGCCGAAGCGCGACCACAGCCAGGCGAGATGCGGAGCGACTCGAGCGTCGTCCATGCGCAGCACGACGCTGCGCCCGCGCCGCAGCCGCGCCATGAAAGCCGACGCGGGCAACGGCGCCGTCAGTGCCGGAGCGAGCGAGGCGGGAACCAAGGCGCCGGGCACGACGACGAAATACCGCATGCGTCCGATTCTACGGGCCGTGCTCGCTTAGAATCGCGCGCCCTCAAGACGCAGGCGCCGCCTTGAACCTTCCGTTCGAAATCCGCATCGGGCTGCGCTACACGCGCGCCGGCCGACGCGCGCGCCGGCGCAACGCGTTCATCTCGTTCATTTCGGCGATCTCGATGGCCGGCATCGCCCTCGGCGTGGCGGCGCTGATCGTCGTGCTGTCGGTGATGAACGGTTTCCAGAAAGAGGTGCGCGACCGCATGCTGTCGGTGCTCGCGCACGTCGAGGTATTCACCGCCGACGGGGCGCTCAGCGACTGGCAGCGGGTGGCGCAGCAGGCGCGCGCGCATCCGCAGGTGGTGGCCGCCGCGCCGTTCATCAACATGCAGGCGATGTTCACGGTCGGCGATACGGTGCGTGGGGCGCTGGTGCGCGGCATCGATCCGGAGTTGGAGCCGGGGGTGTCGGAGGTGACGACGCGCCTGCAAGGGGGGCGGCTCGCAGATCTCGCCGACGGCGAGTTCGGTGTCGTGCTCGGCTTGGAACTGGCGCGGGCGCTGGGCGTCGCGGTCGGCGACAAGGTCACGCTGATCGCTCCGCAGGGCAACGTCACGCCGGCCGGCGTGGTGCCGCGGCTGCGCCAGTTCCGCGTCGTCGCGGCCTTCGAGTCGGGCCACTTCGAGTTCGACAGCACGCTGGCGCTGATCCACCTGGGCGATGCGCAACGGCTGTTCCGCCTCGCCGGTCCGCAGGGCGTGCGGCTGCGCCTGACCGACATGCAGGATGCGCCGCGTGTGGCCGCGCAACTGGCCGGCATGCTGGAGCCGGGGCTGCTGGTGCGCGACTGGTCGCGCCAGAACCGCACCTGGTTCGCCGCCGTGCAGACCGAGAAACGGATGATGTTCATCATCCTGACGCTGATCGTCGCGGTGGCGGCGTTCAATCTCGTCTCCACGCTGGTGATGACGGTGACCGAGAAGCAATCCGACATCGCGATCCTGCGCACGCTGGGCGCCAGCCCCGGCTCGGTGATGGCCGTGTTCATCGTGCAGGGCGCGCTGATCGGCGTGATCGGCACGCTGCTCGGGGTGACGGGCGGGTTGGCGCTGGCCACGCACCTGGACGTGATCGTGCCGCTGATCGAACGCGCGTTCGGCATGCAGTTCCTGCCGAAGGACATCTACTTCATCAACACGCTGCCGTCCGATCCGCGCGCCTCCGACGTGGTGCCGATTACGCTGATCTCGCTGCTGCTGGCGCTGGCGGCGACCGTTTATCCGAGTTGGCGCGCGTCGCGCCTGCGGCCGGCCGAGGCGCTGCGTTATGACTGACGGCGCGATCCTGGTCGCGCGCGGCGTACACAAGTCCTACCGCGAGGGCGGGCTGTCGGTCGACGTGCTGCGCGGCGCCGATCTGACGGTCGTGCGCGGCGAGATCGTCGCCATCGTCGGCGCCTCCGGCTCCGGCAAGAGCACGCTGCTGCATTGCCTCGGCGGGCTCGATTCGCTCGACGCCGGCACGGTGTCGATCGGCGGCCGCGACGTGGCGCAGTTGTCGGACGTCGAGCGCGGCAGGCTGCGCAACGAGCGACTCGGCTTCGTGTACCAGTTTCACCACCTGCTGCCGGAGTTCAGCGCACTGGACAACGTCGCGATGCCGCTGGCGATCCGCCGCCAGCCGCTGGCGCAAGCGCGCGCCGCCGCGGCCGAGGCGCTCGCCGCGGTGGGGTTGGGCGAGCGGTTGCCGCATCACCCGGCGGAGCTGTCCGGCGGCGAACGTCAGCGCACGGCCATTGCGCGCGCCATCGTGACCCGTCCGGATTGCGTGCTGGCCGACGAACCGACCGGCAACCTCGATCGCGACACCGCGCGCACCGTGTTCGAGGTGTTTCTGTCGCTCGCGCGCAGCCGCGGCACGGCGGTCGTCATCGTCACGCACGACCTGGAGCTGGCGGCGCGCTGCGACCGCGTGCTGCGGTTGGCGCACGGCAAACTGGCGCCGGAGCGCTCAGCGCAGTGACGAACGCAGGGCGCGACGCCGCTTGCGCGCGATCCACGCGCGCCGCAGATAGACGCTCCACAACAGTCTGACCGCGACGTAGCCGAGGGCGGCCAGCGTACAGGCGAGCAGAAAAACGCCGAGCGCGAGCGGCGCCCCCAGCCCTAGCATCCACTGGCCGTAGGCCTCGAGCGAGGCGCCGAGCTGCGACCACACCCATTCGGGAGGCGGCTCGGGTTCGCGCCCGCCGGTGACGCCGAGCACGAGCGCGCCGTACTTGTACGCGATCAGGTACAGCGGCACGATCGTCAGCGGGTTCGTATACAGCGTGGTGGCGAGCGCCACCGGCAGGTTGACGCGAAACAGCACGGCGACGATGCCTGCGCCGAGCATCTGCAGCGGCCCGGGAATCAGACCGCAGAACAATCCCGCCGCGACACCGCCGGCAGCGGAACGGCGGTTCAGGTGCCACAGCGCGGGGTGAAACAGGGCGTGGCCGAAGATCGCCAGCGCCTTGACCTCGCGCACTTTGTCGACGCTCGGCAGGAATCGCTTGAAGAACTTGCGCGGCACGGCGAGGATTTAGGATCGGGGATCGGGTCGGCGGCCGGACGCAATGCTAAAGCGTCGCTCCTCGACCGTTGCCATGTGGATCGACACGCACTGCCATCTCGACGCGCAGGAGGTCGACGCCGACCGCGAGGCGGTGGTCGCGCGCGCACGCGCCGCGGGCGTGACGATGATGGTGTTGCCGGCTGCGCACGTCGCGCACTTCGAGGCGGCGGCGGGCGCGGCGCAGCGCTATGGCTTTGCGTATGCGCTCGGGCTGCATCCGCTGTGGCTGGCGGGCGCACAGCCGCAGGACATCGAGCGGCTGCGGGCGGCGGCGCGCGCCGCGCTGGCCGATCCCCGTTTCGTCGCCATCGGCGAAATCGGCCTCGATTACTTTGTCCCCGACGCGGACCGCGCTCGGCAGCAGTGGTTCTATCGCGAGCAGTTGCGCGTCGCGCGCGAGTTGGGGCTGCCGGTGATCCTGCACGTGCGCCGCTCGGCCGACGATTTGCTAAAGGAGCTGCGCCGCATCGAAGTATCCGGCGGCATCGCGCACGCGTTCAACGGCAGCGCGCAGCAGGCGCAGCAGTTCGTCGCGCGCGGCTTCAAGCTCGGCTTCGGCGGTGCCGCCACCTATGAAAGCTCGCTGCGGATCCGCCGGCTGGCCGCCGAGTTGCCGGCGCACGCGATCGTGCTGGAAACCGACGCGCCGGACATTCCGCCGCAATGGCTGCGGCGCGCGAGCGGGCCGCTGCGCAACGAGCCGGCCGAGTTGCCGCGCATCGCCGAAGTGCTGGCGCGGCTGCGCGGCATCGACGCGGCCGAACTGGCGGCGCTGAATCGGCGCAATGCGCTGGCCGCGCTGCCGCGCCTGGCTGCCTTGCTGGAAGACGTGAAGTAGATGGCGGCGGCGCTGGCAGCGTTCGTCGCCGGTGCCTGGTTTCTGCAGCGGCAGGCGGACTTG
>DATLZG010000561.1:0-4398 GCA_035574095.1 Burkholderiaceae bacterium
GGTGAGCTTGACGCGCGTCGTATCGATGCCGCAGTGGCGCGCCGCCTGCTCGTCCTCGCCGATCAACCGCAGCGCGAACCCGAGCCGGCTGCGCGACAGCCACCAGCCGAGCGCCATCACGGCCACGAAAAGCGCCAGCAATCGCCAGTAAATGGCGGCCGCGCTGGCGGAATCGACGAACACGTAGCGGCCGACCGAGCCGGAAATCTTGCTCTCGTACCAGTTGACCACCTGCTTGAGCAGCTCGGTCAATCCGAAAGTAAAGATCACGAAATAGGTGCCGGACAGCCGCAAGGTCACCAGCCCGACCAGCAAGGCCAGCACCGCCCCGCAGCCCAACGCGGAAGCAAGCACCAGCGGCCAGGCGAGCTTCTCGCCCAGCACCGCGACCGTGTAGCTGCCCACGCCGAAGAATGCCACCGTCGCCAGCGAGATATACCCGGTCGGCCCGCAGAACAGCCCCCAGGAGGTCGCCAGCACGCCGTACAGCAGCAGGTTGATCAGCAACGCCGTCGTGTAGTCGTTGCCCAGGCTTGGGGCGAACGCCGCGACGGTCAGCGCGGCGGCGAGCAGTGCGCCGCCGATCCAGGCGCGCGCCCTCATCGCGCCGCCCGACCGAACAGGCCTGCCGGCCGGAACAGCAGCACGGCGAGGAACAGCGCGTAGTTGGCGGCCAGGGTGAGCGCCGGATCGACCAGCGTACCGACCAGCGCCTCGACCAGCCCCAAGAGCAGCGCCGCCACGACCGCGCCGGCCATGTTGCCGATACCGCCCATGATCACCACGATCAGCGCCTTCATCGTGAAGATCACGCCCATCGTCGCGCTGAACGTCAGGAACATGCTGATCAGCACGCCCGCGATCGCGGCAAGCGCGGTGCCGAACGCGAAAGCGGCCAGCGCCAGACGCTCGACCGGAATCGCGACCAGTTGGGCGGCGGACGGATCGATCGACAGCGCGCGAATGGCGGTGCCGACGCGCGTACGCGTCAGAAGCAACCAGGTCGCCACGCCCAAGGCGACGGCGACCCCCAATGCCAGCAGCCGGTTGGCGGCGATCGTCGTGCCGATCAGCTGCACCGGCACCGACAGATACGAATAGCTGAGATAGCTTCCGCCCACCGCCACCAGCATCACGCCCTGAACGACGAACAGCAGGCCGAAGGTGCCGAGCAGGCTGTCGACCTCAAGCGCCGCGCGGCTGGTGCCGGCCCGGCGCACGAGCGGCGCCAGCGCGAAGCGATAGACCGCCCAGCCCAGCGCCAGCGCCGCGGGCACCGCCAGCGCCATCGTCCACAGCGGAGAAACCTCCCGCTGTCCGTACAGCAGGTAAGCCACGATGGCCGCGCCGATCGGGACCTCGCCGTACGACAGATTCATGATGCGCGCTACGCCGTATTGCAGGTTCAACCCCAATGCGACCAGCGCGTACATGCCGCCCAGCGTGACACCCGTCAGCAGCGCGTCCATCAGTGGCATGCGTGCGAACTCCCCCGCCTCGAGGGCCGTTACCCGTCGCTCAAGCCTTCCAAGCAGGCTTGGGGATGATCGGCTTGCGCGCGCCGGGCTGGTTCGGATACACGCCGTAATAATCACCGTCCTGCCACTGCCCGACGAACCACCCGCCCTTGCGGACGTTGTTCTGGTCGAACTCCAGCTTGCCGACGATGGTGTCGAAGCTGTGCGTGCGCAGGTACTTGACGATCTCGGCATTGTTCAGCCCGACCTTCTCGATCGCCTGGCCCAGCGCCTGCAAGCCGGCGTAGAACAGCGAGGCGCCCCAACGGTCGGGCTCGCGCCCGTGCATCGCCACGTGCCGCTTGATGTAGCCCCGGAACGCGTCGTTGTCCGGGTTCCAGCCGCCGATCCCCATCACGCCGGTCGCGTTGTCTTTGAAGCGCTCCCGGTACGTCGGGAAGAACGTGCCGACCGCGGTATAGAACACCTTCGGATTGAAGCCGCGCACGCGCGCGGTATCGGCCAGCGCCATTGTGTCGGGCGGGTACGAGAACGCGATGAAAACGTCGGGGTTCGCGCGCTGCGCCTCGCTGATCACGGGCGTCAGATCCTGCGTGGCCATCGGATAGCCGCCGTCGTAGACGAGGTTGAAGTTCGCTGCCTTCAAGGCCCGCCGCGCCGCGTTGGCCAGTTCGATGCCGAACTGCTCGGTCGCGTGCGCAAGCGCCACCCGGTCGTTGATCTGTCCGGCCGTGCGCGCCTGGCTGAGCACCGCGACGATCGCCTCCGCGTACGTGGTGGACGTGTTCAGCAGCGAAAACACGTTTGGCCAGCGCTTGACGATCTCCGGCGTGCGGTCGCTCGCCATGCTGGCCGCCAGCATCGGGTAGCCGCCGCGCGCGAAGATCGGCGCCACCGCCAGGTTTTGGCCGGTGCCCCACGGCGGCAGCAGGATGTCGACTTTGTCCTGATTGATCAGGCGCTCCACCGCACGCACCGCCTCCTCGGACTGGCTGCGGTCGTCGTACTCGATGTGCTCGAGCCGCAGCCGCTTGCCGTCGACCAGCAGGCCGCCGGCGTCGTTGACGTCCTTGATCCACAACAAGTAGTTCGGCCACTGCGTGACCGCGGCGCCGCCGGCGAAAGGCCCCGTCTTCGAGATCGCCCAGCCCACCTTGATCGAGCTGCGCTGCGCGCGCACCCAGGGCGGCGCGGCCAAAGCCGCCGTGCCCACCGCGATCGAACCGATGACTCTCCGTCGTGATACACCGCTCATGACTGTCTCCTCGAGAATGACGTCCGCCGGTCGACGGACGCCTTGCTGTAAACCGTTTCGCGGTCGCCTACGGCCCCATGCCGCCATCCACCATCAAGGTGCTCGCGGTCGTGAAGCTGCTGTCGTCACTCGCCAAGAAAAGGACCGCCCGCGCGACCTCTTCCGGCGTCCCATGGCGCCGCAACGGAATCAACTCGTCGAAAAACGCCGTGGCATCGCGGCCAAGCACTCCGGTAAGCCGCCGTTCAAGGTCTTGCTGAAACTCGTTACGGATCGGTCCCGGGTGGACGGTGTTGACGCGGATGCGGCGCGCCGCGGCTTCCCGCGCCACGCTGCGCATCAGACCCACCTGCCCGAGCTTGGCCGCGATATAGGCGCTGGCGCCCGGATCGCCGCGAAACGCCGCCACACTGGAGCAGATCACCAGACTGCCGCCGTCGCGCATGGCCGGCAAGCCGTACTTGCACGCCAGGAACGCTCCGCGCAGATGCGTCGCGAGCACGCGATCGAAAACCTCCTCCGGGTAGTCGACCACCGGGGCGATCGCCCCGCTGTTGCCGGCGTTGCTGAACAGCACGTCGAGCGACCCGAAAGCCGCGGTTGCTTTGGCAACCGCATCCCGCCAAGCCGCCGCCGACGTGACGTCCAGCGGCAGCGCCTGCACACGCGCCGCCGGCAACCGCGTACAGGCCGCCGCCAGCGCCTGCTCGTCGAGGTCGGTCAGCGTCACGCGCGCCCCTTCGTCGCAGAACAGCCGCGCGGTCGCCCAGCCGATGCTGCCGGCGGCGCCGGTGATCAACGCGTGCTTGTTGTCCAGCTTTCCCATGCTTCTTCGTGCAAGACGTGCGGCCCGCGTACGCGGCACTGCGGCACGATTGTGCATTCGGCCCCGCTGCACGCGCCGTCCGCAGGCACGAATAACGATCATGCACGGCAGTCATGGCGTACCGCGGCGCGCCTGCGATATTTTCATCGCCAGACAAGGTGCCGGACGCGGCCGCGCGCGGCGCGTGCGGCGCGACGATTGACGTTCCGCAAGAGGAGACAGCGCGATGCCCGAGAAGGCCACCACCGAGTTTTGGCGCGATATCCGTCCGATCGCGAATTCGTTCAAGCCGGACGCCAAGCCCGAGGTCTACATCGCCAACGCACCTACGGACGACGAGCGCTATTACATGCCCTTTAGCGAGACGGTGTTTTCGCGGCCGTTGTGGATCTCACCGAGCGAGAACAAGTGGTGCGACATCCTGATGGCCAAAGGCGCCGGTCTGGTCAACCGCCACTACCACCCCCACGAGGTGTTCGCCTACACGATCTCCGGCAAATGGGGCTATCTGGAGCACGACTGGACCGCGACCGCCGGCGACTTCGTCTACGAGACGCCGGGCGAAAGCCATACGCTGGTCGCTTACGAGCATCGCGACCCGATGCGCGTGTTTTTCGTCGTCAAGGGTCCGCTGATCTGGCTCGACGAAAACGGCGACTCCACCGGGCACTTCGACGTGCACGACTACATCGCGATGGCTCGCGCGCACTACGACAAAGTCGGATTGGGGCGCGCCTACGTCGATCGGCTATTCCGCTAGGGCCGCGCGGCGGAAAGCTGGAGGCGGGGGTCGGAATCGAACCGGCGTACACGGATTTGCAGTCCGCTGCATGGCCACT
>DATLZG010000562.1:0-21766 GCA_035574095.1 Burkholderiaceae bacterium
GGAAGGCGGCGAACGTGGCGCAGCGGCGGCACAGCGATAGCCAACCGCAAGCGTCACATGCGACGACCGGCGCGTAGCCGCGGCGGTTGATGAACACGAGCGCCTGCTCGCCGCGCGCCACGGTGTCGGCAAGCGCGCTACGCAGCGTCGGCGCCAAGCCGAGCACCGGCTTCTCGGCGCGCAGGTCGATGCACTGCACTTGCGGCGCCGGTCGCGTCGCCGCCTCCCCGGCGCGGCGCGTCATGGTCAGCAGCGTGTAGCGGCGCTCGCTAGCCTGCCGCCACGATTCGAGCGCCGGAGTGGCCGAGCCGAGCACGACCGGCACACCGGCCATCTGCGCGCGCTTGACCGCGAGGTCGCGCGCGGAGTAGCGCACCCCCTCGCCCGCTTTGAACGAGGGGTCGTGCTCTTCGTCGACGACGATCAGCGCCAGGCGCGGCAGCGACGCGAACACCGCCATGCGCGTGCCGAGCACGATCGACGCTCGGCCCTCGTGCGCCGCCAGCCACGCGGCCGTGCGCTCGGCATCGGGCAAGCCGCTGTGCAGGCTGACGAGCGGGACGCCGGCGAGTCGCTCGCGCAGGCGCAGCTCGAACTGCGGCGTCAGATTGATCTCGGGCACCAGCACAAGGACCTGCGCTGCCGGGTCGGCCGCGAGCCGGCGTGCGATCGCTTGCAGATAGACCTCTGTCTTGCCGCTGCCCGTGACGCCGAACAGCAGAAAGGCCTGAAACGCGCTGGCCGCGGCGATCGCTGTCACCGCCGCGTTCTGCTCATCGGTCAGGGGCGGCGCGCCTCCTTGCTGCACCGGAACGTCGAACGTCGCACTGCGGGCCCGCGCAATTGAACCTTCGAACCGGGCGCTCGGCACGCGCCTGAGGAGCGGCGGCAGCGCGGCCACCGCAACCTCGCCCCAGCCATGCTGGTAATACTCCGCAGCGAAACGCGTGAACGCGAGCCAGTGCGCGGACAGCGGCGCGACCATGGACAGAACCCGCGCGATCCGCTTGATCTTGTTGGGGTCGATCTTCGGCGCAGCGGTCGCGGCGGCCGCGATGCCGACCGTGTGGCGGCGCCCCAGCGGGACCACCACGCAACGGCCGATTGCTTCACTGGCATCGATGTCACCGAGCGCATAGACGAAGGGTTGCGCGCCCGGGATGTCGAGGATCACTTCGACGAATGCCATGTCCACTTAGCACCGCTCGGAATAAAGCTACCTAAGGCCTTGATTTGCGGGCTCGGGGCGAGAGTTTTCCCATGTGGACAACTTTGTGGAGAACTTGTCGGCCCGCGTTACATATCGCCGGGAGCGGATCGGAGCAGATGGGGGCCGTGGGTCATAGGCGACAGCTCACCCAAGAAAAATCAAATACTTACCGAAGGTGGGCGGCTCCCGTTAGCCGTTCCGTGCCGCAAAGGCGCATGAAATCTCATGGAGCGCGCTTTTGTGAATAAGTCAAGCCGCGCCGCGCCCCGCTGTCGCGGCCGAGAGACTGGTCACGACCGAAGGCGACGGCTGTGTTCGTGCACCGTTTCGACGAGGACAGCCACTGCTTCTGGCGGCGTGTGCTGCGACAAACCATGGCCGAGATTGAAGACGTGCCCTGCCCACGTCCCGTCGGCGTTGCGCGGATCGCCGAACGCATCGAGCAGCCGGACCGCCTCGGCGCGCACGGCAGCTTCGCCGCCGAACAGCGCCATCGGATCGAGGTTGCCTTGCAATGCGCAGCGATCGCCGATGCGTGCCCGCGCCTGCGCGAGGCCAACCGTCCAGTCCAGCCCGACTGCGTCGCAACCGATCGCCGCTATCTGCTCCAGCCATAGGCCGCCGCCTTTGGTAAAGACGATCGACGGTATGCGCTCACCGTCGCGTATCCGCGCGAGTTTCGCGATGACCTCTCGCATGTACGCCAGCGAAAAGCGCTGGTAGGCACCGTCAGCGAGCACGCCACCCCAGGTGTCGAAGATCATCACTACGTCGGCACCGGCCTCGATCTGAGCGTTCAGGTAGTCGGCCACGGCCTGCGCAGTCACGGCGAGGATTCGGTGCAGCAGATCGGGCCGCGCGTACAGCATGGTCTTGATCGCACGAAAGTCCTCCGAACCGCCGCCCTCGACCATGTAACAGGCAAGCGTGAACGGGCTGCCGGAGAACCCGATCAGCGGGAGGCGTCCGCCGAGCTCGCGCCGGATCTGCCGCACGGCGTCGAGCACGTAGCCCAGCGACAATTGGGGATCGGGAGGGGCGATTCGCGCGACGTCGGCCTCGGTACGCAGCGGACGCTCGAATCGGGGCCCTTCGCCTTCGGCGAAGTACAGCCCGAGCCCCATCGCGTCGGGCACCGTCAGGATGTCGGAGAACAGGATCGCCGCATCGAGCGGATATCGCTCGATCGGCTGCAGCGTCACTTCGGTCGCCAGCGCCGCGGACTTGGCGAGCGCCAGGAAACTGCCGGCGCGACTGCGGGTCGCGTTGTACTCGGGCAGATAGCGCCCCGCCTGTCGCATCAGCCAGATCGGCGTGTACTCGGTAGGCTCGCGCAGCAAGGCGCGCAGCAGCGTGTCGTTGCGGGGTCTCACTCGGCGGCCGCTCGATTCGGTGCGGCCGATTCTCGCACGGTGCCCCGCGTCGGGCCCGCAAACAAAAAGGGCAGGCCGGAGCCTGCCCTTCGGTGAAAGAAGCGTGCCGATTACTTCTTGGCTTCTTCTTTCTTCTCGTCCTTCTTGGCAGCGGGCTTGCCCGCGTCCTTCTTGGCCTCGGCCGCCGGCTTGGCGTCCTTCTTGGCGTCTTTCTTCTCGTCTTTCTTGTCCTGCGCGACGGCGACGCCGGCGGCAAACAGGGCAGCGATCATGGCAGCAAGCAGTTTCTTCATTTGATTTCCCGGAAACGGTAGTTGGTCAAGAACCGGCCCGCTGGACAGCGCAGAATGCGCGGCCGCCGCGGGCCTGAACCGGCTAACGCGTAGCCGGCGCGAACGTTGACACAAACGGCACAGGATGTAACGGGGGCACCCGAGCCGATCTACGGCTCTGATGCATTTTTGCGACACCGGGAGGAGTGGCTCGCTCTAAAGCAGGCCATCGACCCCCAGCAGCCAAGTCCTGCCCGGGGCCGGCTCGAAGAAGCGGCTGTTGCCCTCGTTGACGATCACTGACCCGACGTGGTGACGGTCGAAGACGTTGTCCACCCGGACGAAGATTCGGGGCATGCTGCGGCCGACCTGGAAGGTGCGGGCGACGGCCAAGTTGGCAAGGACATAGCCGGGCGCCCGGTCCGAGTTCAGGTCGTTGACGTATAGCTTGGACTGGCCGCGGATCTCTAACGCCAGATCGACCCAGCCGCCACGATATTTCACCTCCGCATAAGCAGTCTGCGCCGGCACCCCCGGGAGCTTGTTGCCTCGCGCCACGGGAACTGCTGGAGTCGCGCACGGCGGTGGACCGCAGGTCAGGAAGTCGGTGTCGAAGCGCGCGTCGATCGCCGCGAAACTGGCGGCCAGCGACAGACGTTCGCCGGCGCGCCAATGCAGCGCGGCCTCCACCCCATCGCGACGCGTGCGGGCGACGTTGGCGAAGGCCGAGCGGCCGCCGACGTTGGTGGCGACGACGATGTCGTCTTTCGTTTCGATCGCGAACAGCGCCAGCGTCGTGCGCAGGTTCGGCGTCCAGGCACTCTTCAGCCCCAGTTCGACGTTGTCGCTCCTTGCCGCGCGCAGCGACGTGTTGAGGCCCGCGCTGCCGTCGGCGCGATAAGCGAGCTCGTTCAACGTCGGCGTTTCGAAGCCGCGGCCGTAAGCGGCATACAAGCTTGTCGCCGGGGTCGGCCTGAATACGACACCGACGGTCGGGTTGACGGCGGAGAAAGAGGTCGTGCCGGAATCATCGCCATTGGTGCCGACGATGTACCGATCCTCCGATCGGAAGCGGACCTCGGAGGCGCGCACGCCGCCGTGCAGGCGCCAATGCGCGCCGAGCCGCCACTCGACCTGCGCGTATGGGTCGACGGCGGTGACGCGGTTGGTTTCGTCGCGGCGCAGATTGCCTTTGACGCCCAGCGTCGTGCCGACGAAGTTTTCGTAGCCGCGCCGATCCTCCTCCATCGCTTCGACCGCCAGGCCGATGTGCGCGGTCACGGGTCCGCGATCGAAGCTCGCGCGCACGTCGACTCCGCCAAACAAGCGGTCGAAGTCGATCACGCCGCCCGGATGGTTCGGCGCCGCCTGTGTGGCAACCGGGATGGCCTGAAACTGCGTCACATCGCGCCGGCCCAACCACGCGGTGGTCGTCAACTGGGATTCGTCGCCAAGGCGCGAGCGGATCTCGGCGCCGGCGGTTCCCTGGCGCGTGGATTTGCGCGTGTTGAACTGCAGGGCGACCGGCGAGGCTTGCTCCGGGTTCGCTTCGAGCTGCGCGCGCGTCAGTCCGAGCGGGTCCTGCGCGTCTGGCATGTCGAGCGCGTTCAGCGAGACGCGCACCGCGCCCAGCGGGGAATCGAGGAACGCCGTGCGGATCGTCAGCGAATCGCGGCGCGCGGCGCTGTGGTCGCGGCTGCCGTCGGTGCGAAAGCGGCCGCCATCGACCAAGAACGCGTACGGTTCGTCGCCGCCGGCGCCGCTGAAACCGATGCGCCAGGTACCGTTTGCGCCATAGGCGCCGGCGGGCTCGAACCGCTGCGGCTGCGGCTTGAGGTCGGTCGTCAAGGCGATCACGCCGCCGGAAGAGTTTCCGTACAGCGCCGAGAACGGGCCGCGCAGCACTTCGATGCGCTCGGCCGCGTTGAGCGGGAAGTGCGACACCTGGCCCTGCCCGTCGGGAAACGACGCTGGGACGCCATCCACGTATAGCCGCACACCGCGCACGCCAAAGGTCGAGCGCGAACCGAAACCGCGGATCGAGATCTGCAGGTCCTGCGCGTAGTTCTGGCGATTCAGCACGACGACGCCCGGTACCGAGTCCAAGCTCTCGGACAGATTGATGCGTAGCTGAGCGTCGCGGATCGCTTCGCGTTCGATCACGTCCACCGACGCCGGCACCTCGAGCTGCAGGCGCTCGCTGCGCGTAGCGGTGACGACGACGGGCGACAGGCTCTGGGTCTCGGTGGTTTGCGCCCCGGCCGCGGCCGCGAGCAGCCAGCCGAATCCGGCGAGAAAATGGACGCGCCCCATGCTTCGACTCCTCCTCGCTGAGGGGGCGGAGTCTATGGGCGCGACCTCAGCCGCGACAACGCGTCCAACTCGATTTCATGAAAATCATGAGCGCGCCGACGCGCGGCGCTTACGGCACTTTCGTGACCTGAATCTCGATCGCGGAGAAGTACGCGGCGAGATCACGGATGTCGGCGTCGCTCAGCGACTTGGCAGCGACCGCCATGACTTCGTTTCGGCGTTCGCCGGAACGATAGGCGCGCAGCGCGCGCTCGAGGTACACCGCGGGTTGACCGGCCAGGTGGGGCGCGTCGGGTAGTTTGCCGATGCCATCCAGACCGTGACAGGTCTGACACATCAGTGCCTTGGCGCGACCCGCTTGTATGTCCTGCGCGGACACTTGGGGCGAAGCCGCCGCGGCAACAGCCGCGGCGGCGCCGGCGGCGAGCTTCAGCGACCTCGCCACGCTATTGGGAGTAAGTGATGCGATAAATCGCGCCGGCAAAGTCGTCCGACACCAAAAGGGAGCCGTCTTTCATGACCGCAACGTCGACCGGTCGGCCGCGATACACGCCGGTCGCTTCGTCCAGCCAGCCCTCGGCGAATACCTCGTGCTTGTCGGCGGTGCCGTCGGGCTTCAACGAAACGAAATCGATCAGCGCGCCGCTCGGCTTGGTGCGGTTCCACGAGCCGTGGGCGGCGACGAAGATACCGCCCTGATACTTCGCCGGGAACATCTTGCCGGTGTAGAACGTCATGCCGAGCTGCGCTTGATGCGCCGGGAACTCGACCTGCGGCGGCACCAGATTGGCCGGCGCTTTCAGATCCTTCAGATCCGGCGCCGCCGATGAGCCGGCGATCTTCACATTGCGGCCGTGGATGTACGGGTAGCCGAAGTGGAGGCCGGGCTTGGTCGCGCGGTTCAATTCACCGGGCGGCGTGTCGTCGCCCATACCGTCGGTCTGGTTGTCGGTGAACCACAGCGTGCCGTCCTTCGGGTTGAAGTCCTGGCCGACGCTGTTGCGGATGCCGACCGCGAACACCTCCTTCTTCGAGCCGTCGAACGGATTGAGCCGCACGATGCCGCCGATGCCGAGCTTCTCGTACAGCGCCACCTTGTCGCGCGGCTGCACGTTGAACGGCTGGCCGAGCGTGATGTACAGCATGCCGTCGGGGCCGACGCGGCAGGTGCGCGCTCCGTGGTTGAAGCTTTCCTCCTCGACCGGGATCAGCCCGCCTTGCGGCACGACTTCGATGACCGCGACGTCCGGCCCTTCATAGAAGAACTCGGCGGCGGGGAAGTTCAGCACGCGGTTGTGCTCGACGACGAGCAGGAAGCCGTCCTTCGTCCAGCACACGCCGTTCGGCACGTTGAACTTCAGCGACGGTGCGAACGGCTTCACCTCGTCGGCCACGCCGTCGCCGTTGCGATCGGTCACCGCCCACACGGTCGTCTTGCGCGTGCCGACGAACAGCATGTTGGTGCTGGGCGCCACCGCCATGTGGCGCGCATCGGGGACGATCGCGTACAGATCGATCTTGAAACCCGGCGGCAGCTTGATGCGCTTGAGGTTGTCGCGGATCGCGTCCGCGTTCTTGCCCGTCTGCGGCACCGTCGGGATGTTCAGATCGGTGCCCGATACTTTGAACTGCTTCAGCTTCTCGAGGTTCTGCGCCTGCACTGCGGTCGCAGACAGCGCGACGGTCACCGCCAGTGCGAGCGCACTGCGCTTGACTACCATGGACATCTCCTTGGGAGTTTCTTGTGCCGCCCGATCGCAGGCGGTCAGACCAGTCTAGGGGCGCGCGCCAGCGGCACGCAACGACCGTGTTACGCCGCCGCTCCCGCGAAGACGGGAGCGAATCCGAGTGCGGCCGCCCGCCAGCTACTTGCGCAATCGTTTTATCGCCGCCAGCTGCGCAGCCAGCACGGAGATCTCGGCCTGCACGGCGGCGATCTCCAACTTGTCGGTCTTGCTCTTCAATTGCTCTTCGGCGGCGCGTAGGGCGGCTTGCGCTTTGGCTTCGTCCAGATCGCGCCCGCGGATCGCGGTGTCGGCGAGCACGGTCACGACATCCGGCTGCACCTCGAGGATGCCGCCGGCGATGAACACTTGTTCCTCTTCTTCCTTGCCGGCCGGGCGGATCCGCACCACACCCGGTTTGATGCGCGTGATCAACGGTGCGTGGCGCGGATAGATGCCGAGCTCGCCCGCTTCGCCGGGCAGCACGACAAAGTCCGCCTCCCCGGAAAAGATGCTTTCCTCGGCGCTGACGACGTCGACGTGGATGGTGGCCATTTCCGTGATCCGTTTTCCGTTGACCGTGATCCGTGTCGTCCGTGCCCCGTGACCGACGGATCACGGATCACGGATCACGAATCACTGCAGCTTCTTCGCTTTCTCGAACGCCTCGTCGATGGTGCCGACCATGTAAAAGGCCTGCTCGGGCAGCGCATCGCACTCGCCGTCGACGATCATCTTGAAGCCGCGGATCGTCTCCTTCAGCGGCACGTACTTGCCGGGCGAGCCGGTGAACACTTCGGCCACGTGGAACGGCTGCGACAGAAAGCGCTGGATCTTGCGCGCGCGCGCCACCGCCAGCTTGTCTTCCGGCGACAATTCGTCCATGCCGAGAATCGCGATGATGTCGCGCAGCTCCTTGTAGCGCTGCAGCGTCGCCTGCACGCGGCGCGTGGTGTCGTAGTGCTCCTCGCCGATCACGTTCGGATCGACCTGGCGCGACGTGGAGTCGAGCGGATCGACCGCCGGGTAGATGCCGAGCGCGGCGATATCGCGGCTCAACACGACGGTCGCGTCCAGGTGGCCGAAGGTCGTCGCCGGCGACGGATCGGTGAGGTCGTCGGCCGGCACGTACACGGCCTGGATCGAAGTGATCGAGCCGGTCTTGGTCGACGTGATGCGTTCCTGCAGCTTGCCCATCTCCTCGGCGAGCGTCGGCTGATAGCCAACCGCCGACGGCATGCGGCCGAGCAGCGCCGACACTTCGGTACCGGCCAGCGTATAGCGGTAGATGTTGTCGACGAAGAACAGGATGTCGCGGCCTTCGTCGCGGAAACGCTCGGCCATCGTCAGGCCGGTCAGGGCAACGCGCAGCCGGTTGCCCGGCGGCTCGTTCATCTGCCCGAACACCATCGCCACTTTCGACTGACGCAGGTCGTCCTGCACGATGACCTTGGCTTCCGACATTTCATGATAGAAGTCGTTGCCTTCGCGTGTGCGTTCGCCCACGCCCGCGAACACGGACAGGCCCGCGTGCTGCTTGGCGATGTTGTTGATCAGCTCCAGCATGTTGACGGTCTTGCCCACGCCGGCGCCGCCGAACAGGCCGATCTTGCCGCCCTTGGCGAACGGGCAGATCAGGTCGATCACCTTGATGCCCGTTTCGAGCAGTTCGATCGACGGCGACAGCTCGTCGAACTTCGGCGCCGGCTGGTGGATCGACCGGCGCTCGTCCGACTGAATCGGACCGCGCTCGTCGATCGGGCGCCCGAGCACGTCCATCACGCGGCCCAGCACGCCCGGGCCGACCGGCACGGTGATCGGCGCGCCGGTGTTCTTCACCTTCATGCCGCGCCGCAGCCCGTCGCTGGAACCGAGCGCGATCGTGCGCACGACGCCATCACCCAATTGTTGCTGCACTTCGAAGGTCAGGCCCTGCTCGACCAGCGTGTTGCCGGGGTCGGCTTCCAGCACCAGCGCGTCGTACACGCGCGGCATCGATTCGCGCGGAAATTGCACGTCGACCACCGCGCCGATGCACTGAACGATCGTTCCCAACGACATATTCACCTCAGCTCAGAATTCTCTATGACACCGCCGCGGCGCCGCCGACGATCTCGGAGATCTCTTTCGTGATGCCGGCCTGGCGCGTCTTGTTGTATACGAGTTGCAGTTCGTCGATCAGCTTCTTCGCGTTGTCCGACGCCGCTTTCATCGCCACCATGCGCGCGCTCTGCTCGCTCGCCATGTTTTCCGCCAGCGCCTGGTAGATCAGCGCCTCGACGTAGCGCGTCATCAGCTCGTCGATCACGCGCTGCGCGTCGGGTTCGTACAGGTAGTCCCACGCGTAAGCGCGCTTTTCCTCCTCGCTTTGCGCCAGGCGCTCCGCCGACAGCGGCAGCAACTGCTCGATCATCGGCTCCTGCTTCATCGTGTTGATGAAGCGCGAGTAGGCGAGGTAGACGGCATCCAGTCGGCCGTCCGCGTAGGCGTCCAGCTGCACCTTGACCGGGCCGATCAGCTTTTCCAGATGCGGCTTGTCGCCGAGCTGCACGACATGCGACACGATGTCGGCGTTCAGCCGCTGCAGGAAGCCGAAGCCTTTGTTGCCGATCGCGGTCGCTTGCAGCTTGATGCCGGCGGCGTCCCACTCCTTGATTCTGGTCAGCACCGCGCGCTGGATGTTGGTGTTCAAGCCGCCGCACAGCCCCTTGTCGGTGGACACGAGGATCAGGCCGACGGTGCGGATCGGTTCGCGCCGGACCACGAACGGGTGTTTGTATTCCGGGTTGGCCTGGGCCAGATGCGCAGCGATATTGCGGATCTTGTCACCGTACGGACGCGCCTGCCGCATGCGCTCCTGCGCCTTGCGCATCTTGCTGGCGGCGACCATTTCCATCGCCTTGGTGATCTTGCGCGTGTTCTGCACGCTCTTGATCTTCAGGCGGATCTCTTTGGTGCTCGGCATGGCGTCGCTTCCTGCTCGCCTCAATACGCGCCGGTCTTTTTGAAGTCCTTGATGGCGGCGTGCAGCGCTTCCTCGTCTTCTTTCGTCAGATCCTTCGTCGCTTCGATGCGCTCGACGAGCGCCGTGTGCTTGGTCTTCAGGAAGTCACGCAGCGCCTTCTCCACGGCCAGCGCTTTCTTGACGTCGACATCGTCGAAATAGCCGTTATTGACGGCGAACAGTGTGACCGCCTGTTCCCACACCTGCAGCGGGTGATACTGCGGCTGCTTCATCAGCTCGGTGACCATGCGGCCGCGTTCCAGCTGTTTGCGCGTCGCTTCGTCCAGATCCGAGGCGAACTGCGCGAACGCCGCCAGCTCGCGATACTGGGCCAGCGCCAGCCGCACACCGCCGCCGAGTTTCTTGATGATCTTGGTCTGCGCCGCGCCGCCGACGCGCGACACCGAGATGCCGGCGTTGATGGCGGGGCGGATGCCGGCGTTGAAGAGGTCGGTCTCCAGGAAGATCTGGCCGTCGGTGATCGAGATGACGTTGGTCGGCACGAAGGCGGTCACGTCGCCGGCTTGCGTCTCGATGATCGGCAATGCGGTCAAGGACCCGGTCTTGCCCTTCACCGCCCCCTTGGTGAACTTCTCGACGTACTCTTCGTTGACGCGCGCGGCGCGCTCCAGCAGCCGCGAGTGCAGATAGAAGACGTCGCCCGGGTAGGCCTCGCGGCCCGGCGGGCGGCGCAACAGCAGCGACACCTGCCGGTATGCCCACGCCTGCTTGGTCAGATCGTCGTAAATGATCAGCGCGTCCTGGCCGCGATCGCGGAAGTACTCGCCCATCGTGCAGCCGGAATACGGCGCGATGTACTGCATCGCTGCCGACTCCGAAGCGCTCGCCGCGACCACGATCGTGTACGCCATCGCGCCGTGCTCTTCTAGCTTGCGCACCACGTTGGCGATCGTCGACGCCTTCTGGCCGATCGCGACGTAGATGCAGATCAGGTCCTTGCCTTTCGAGTTGATGATCGTGTCGATCGCCACCGCGGTCTTGCCCGTTTGGCGATCGCCGATGATCAGCTCGCGCTGGCCGCGGCCGATCGGCACCATCGAATCGATCGACTTCAGTCCCGTCTGCACCGGTTGCGACACCGACTTGCGCGCGATCACGCCCGGCGCGACCTTCTCGATCACGTCGGTCAGCTTGGCGTTGATCGGCCCCTTGCCGTCGATCGGCTGCCCGAGCGAATTGACGACGCGGCCGATCAGCTCCGGCCCGACCGGCACCTCGAGGATGCGGCCGGTGCTCTTGACCGTGTCACCCTCCTTGATGTGTTCGTAGTTGCCGAGCACGACCGCGCCGACCGAATCGCGCTCCAGGTTCAACGCCAGTCCGTACGTGTTGCCGGGGAACTCGAGCATCTCGCCCTGCATCGCGTCCGACAGCCCGTGAATGCGGCAGATGCCGTCGGTCACCGAAACGACGGTGCCCTGCGTGCGAATGTCGGTGCTGGCGCCGAGGCCCTGAATTCGGGTCTTGAGCAGTTCGCTGATCTCGGATGGATTGAGTTGCATGGACCAACTCCTGGTTATCTGGTTCTTACGGCGCGGTGAGCGCCGCCTGCATATCGGCCAGGCGCGCCTTGACGGTGCCGTCGAGCACATGGTCGCCGACGGTCACGCGCACGCCACCGATCAGTTCCGGATCGACCTTGATCTCGGGCTTGAGCTTCACGCCGAACTTGCGCGACAGGCCCCAAAGCAATTCGTTCAATTGCTGCTCGTCGAGGGGGAACGCGCTCTCGATCAGGCAATCGGCGGCACCCTCGGCCTCGTTCTTGCGGCGGCGAAACTGCCTTGCCACTTCCGGCAGCACCGCCAGCCGGTCGTTCTCGATGACGACGTGCAGAAAGTTCTCGAGCGCGGGCGGCAGTTTGCTTCTCAGCAACCCGCTCAGCAGCTCGAAGACCTGCGCCGGCGTCAACTTCGGGTCGCCGATCAGCGACGCCACCTGCGGATGCGCGGCGACCGCCGCCAGCTCCTCGAGTTGCGCCAGCCAGTGATCGAGCACGCCGGCGGCGGAGCGGTCCGCCTGCGCGGCGGCGAACAGCGCTTCGGCGTACGGTCGGGCGATCGTCGACAGTTCGGCCATGGTTTACAGGCGCGCCCGCAGTTGCGCCAACAGGTCGGCATGCACCTGCGGGTTCACCTCGCGCCGCAGGATCTGCTCGGCGCCGGCCACCGCGAGGCGCGCGACTTCATCGCGCAGCGCCAACTTCGCGCGCTGCATCTCCTGCTCGGCCTCGACCTTGGCCTGCGCCAGGATGCGGGCCCGCTCGGCTTCGGCGTCCTTCTTCGCCTGCTCGATGATCGCGACGGCGAGCTTCTCCGTCTCCGCGGTGCGCGCCTGATTGGCGGCGCGCGATTCGGCCTCCAGCTTGGCGATGCGCTTCTGCGCTTCGGCCAGGCTCTGGTTGCCCAGCTCCGCGGCCTTCAGCCCGTCGGCGATCTTCTTGGCGCGCTCGTCGAGCGCGTTGCGCAGCGGCGGCCAGATGTACTTCATCGTCACCCAGGCGCCGATGAAGAAGACCACCAGCTGGACGAACAGCGTGGCGTTGATGTTCATAGGAAGGTGCTACTCGGAAAACGCCAGCGGCGCCCGACGGCGCGCGCCGACGACTGCGGTCGATGGCCGGCGCGCCGCTCAGCCGGCGAACGGATTGGCGAACGCGAACATCATCGCGATGCCGACGCCGATCAGGAACGCAGCGTCGATCAGGCCCGCCAGCAGGAACATCTTGGTTTGCAAGGTGTTCATCAGCTCCGGTTGGCGCGCCGCGGCCTCGATGTACTTGCCACCCATGATGCCGATGCCGATGCAGGCGCCGATGGCCCCCAGACCGATGATCAGACCGCAAGCCAGGGCAACGAGAGCAACGTTGGTCATTTAAGACTCCTTGTTTTCAGAGAAGGTGAATCGATCCGCCACTCAGTGGCCTTCGTGCGCCTGGCCGATGTAGACCAGCGTCAGCATCATGAAGATGAAGGCCTGCAAAAGCACGATCAGAACGTGAAACAGCCACCATGCGG
Organism: Burkholderiaceae bacterium; assembly: GCA_035574095.1. Taxonomy (GTDB): domain Bacteria; phylum Pseudomonadota; class Gammaproteobacteria; order Burkholderiales; family Burkholderiaceae_F; genus JAKANT01. The sequence goes on from DATLZG010000562.1 coordinate 12,935, forward strand.
TGCCGGCCAGCACGTGGCCGATCGCCATCAGGACGCCGGTGCCGTTGAACGCCGCGAACCCGCCCAGCAGCGCGATCAGGAAGAAGAGCAGCTCGCCCGCGTACATGTTGCCGAATAGCCGCATGCCGAGCGACACCATCTTGGCCGCGTACTCGATCAGGTTCAGGCCCAGGTTGGCCGGATACAGGTACCACTTGGCGCCGAACGGCGCGCAGAACATCTCGTGCAGCCAGCCGCCGAAGCCCTTGACCTTGACGCCGTAATACAGCATCAGCAACAGCACGCCGAACGACATGCCAACGGTGCCGTTCAGATCGGCGGTCGGCAGCGGCCGCAAGTAGTGAATGCCGAACAGGTGCTGCGCGATCCAGGGAAACAGATCGACCGGAATCAAGTCGATCGCGTTCATCAGCACGATCCAGACGAACACCGTCAGCGCCAGCGGGGCGATGAAGGTGCGGTCGCCGTGCACGATCGACTTGCTCTGCTCCTCGACCAGTTCGACGATCATTTCGACGAACGCCTGAAAGCGCCCCGGCACGCCGGCGGTCGCCCGTTTGGCCGCGGCGCGCAAAACCAGCAGCGCGGTCAGCAGCATCAGCACGGAAAAAAACACCGTGTCGAGGTTGACGACCGAGAAGTCGACGATGAACGTCTGCTTCGCGGTGGCCGCATGCGTCAGGTGGTGGACGATGTATTCGGTGGCGGTAGGGGCCTGGCTCGCGGCCATTTGTTTCTCGCTCAGCGCCAGAAAACTGCGATCAGATAGCTCTTCAATACAGCGACGATCGCAACGATCATCGCCAGCCAAACCAGATCCTTGTAGGCCCAGGCGATCAGCGCCAGCAGCGCGATCGTCGAACCCACTTTGAACAACTCCCCGACGAAAAACGTCATTGCGCTCGCGCCCGCCGCATCCCTGGATGCCAGCGTCAACCGCAACGCAAAGAATGCGTTCGGTACCACGCAGGCGCCGCCCCCTAGAAGCGCGGAGATCGCCGCAGCGGACCCGGCCACCGGCCAGGCGAGCAACGAGACGACCGCCGTTGCGAGGACCTGCAAACCGACCACTCGCAACATGGTATGCCGCTCGCTCAGCCCCGGACGCTCGGACAACCGCGCCCGCGAGCTCCTCTCCGCCGCTCGCGCAAAGACGGCGGATTTTACGGGCCGGTGCTAAGTCGGGTCAAACCGACGACGCTACGTTGTCGTCAGGACCGTGTAAGGTGCGGCGGTTAGCCGCGCTTCAGGCGCGCGATCAGGCCGTCGAGTTGATCGAGGCTCGAATACTGAATCACAAGTCGCCCGCGCCCCTTCGCGCTCGCTTGCACTTTGACGACAGCGCCGAGGATATCGGCCAACTCCTCTTCGAGCCGCTCGAGGTCCCGATTCGGTTGCCGCGCCGTGGCCTGCGGCTTGCTGTCGACGCGCAGGCGCCGCGCCACCAGCGCCTCGGCCTCGCGCACGCTCAGCCCCTTGATCACGATCTCGTGGCCCAGTTGGACCTGGGTGGCGGCGTCCACCGCCAGCAGCGCTCGCGCGTGGCCCATGTCCAGATGCCCTTGCATCAGCATTTCCTGCACCGGCGCGGCGAGGTTCAACAGCCGCAGCAGGTTGCTGGTCGCGCTGCGCGAACGGCCGATCGCTTGCGCGGCCTGCTCGTGCGTGAAGTCGAACTCGCGGATCAGGCGCTGCACGCCTTGCGCTTCTTCGAGCGGATTGAGGTCCTCGCGCTGGATGTTTTCGATCAGCGCCATCGCCAGCGCGGCTTCGTCGGCGACCTCCTTGACGATCACCGGCACGTCGGTAAGCCCCGCCATCTGCGCGGCGCGGAAACGCCGTTCGCCGGCGATGATTTCGTAGGCGCCGCCTCCGACGGGCCGCACCAGGATCGGCTGCATCACGCCCTGCGCCTTGATCGATTCGGCCAGCTCCGCCAGCGCCTCGGGGTTCATCTTCGTGCGCGGCTGATAGCGACCGGGCCGCAGTTGCGACAACGGCAAGGTGTTCGGTGTGCCGCCCGCCGCCGGCGCAGGTTCCCCGCCCAGCAGCGCGTCAAGTCCGCGACCGAGTCCGCGTGCCTTCTTCATCGTCACAACGTCCGCACGCGCTCGATCATTTCCGCGCCGAAGGCGAGGTAAGCCTGCGCGCCCTTGGAGCCGCGATCGAACGCCACCCCCGGCATGCCGTACGACGGCGCTTCGGCCAGCCGCACGTTGCGCGGGATGATGGTGCCGAAGACCTTGTCGCGGAAGCGCTCGACCAGTTGCTCGGAGACTTGCTGCTGCAGCGTCATGCGCGGGTCGAACATCACCCGTAGCAAACCGATGATCTTCAGATCTGGATTCAGGTTTGCGTGCACGCGTTTGATCGTGTTCACCAGGTCGGCCAGGCCCTCGAGCGCAAAGTACTCGCACTGCATCGGAATGATCACGCCGTGCGCCGCGCACAGACCGTTGACCGTCAGCAGCGACAGCGACGGCGGGCAGTCGATCAGGACGAAGTCGTAGTCCTCGGCCACCGCTCGCAGTGCCTGTTTGAGCCGGACCTCGCGCGCGTCGAACTCTACGAGTTCCACTTCGGCGCCGGCCAGCTCGCGATTCGCCCCTAGCACGTCGTAGCCGCCGCTCGGCGAGCGCGTGATCGCTTCCGGGACCGCAGCCAATCCGAGCAGCACGTGATAAACGGAGCGCGCCAGAGCGCGCTTGTCCACGCCGCTGCCCATCGTCGCGTTGCCCTGCGGATCCAGATCGACCAACAGCACCCGCTGCTCTTGCGCCGCCAGTCCGGCGGCGAGATTCACGGTCGTGGTCGTCTTGCTGACACCGCCCTTCTGATTGGCGATGCAGAAAATGCGTGCTGCCACGCCTTACTCCCGTTCGATCCGACTGCCGGTTCGCCGCGGCAAGATCATCACAGCGTTCATGGCAGGCGTGGACGTAGCAACACGAGATGACGTTCTGCGGCAAGCAGCGGGACGCGGAGTTTAACTGCGCCAATGGTCTCGACGGATGCAGGCAGCGCGGCGACCTCCTCGTCCCGTAGCGCCCCCTTCATGGCGGCCCAGGTCCCGGCCGGCGCCAGTAGGTGCTGCGTCAATCGCACCATGTCGGCCAGGGCCGCAAACGCCCGCGACACGATGATGTCGAAGCTTGCTGCGCGCCAGCGCTCGACGCGCGCATGCACGATCTCGACGTTCGGCAGAGCGAGCGCGATCTGCACCTGCCGCAGGAACGCGGTCTTCTTGCGCACGGAGTCGAGCAAAGTGACGCGCGCACCGGTGAGCGCGATTGCGAGCGGAATACCGGGCAGGCCGCCGCCGGAGCCGACGTCGAGCACGCGCACATCGCGCCCTTTGGTCAGGCGCAGCAGCGCGGGGACGATAGCCAAGGAATCGAGCAGGTGGTGCGACAGCACGTCGGCAGTGGTCTCGATCGCCGTCAGGTTGTACACGGCGTTCCACTTGGCGAGCAGCGCCGCATATGCCGCCAGCTTTTCAGCCTGAGCGTCCGTCAAGGCCAAGCCCAGTTGCGCGCCCGCGCGCTGGACCTCTGTCGATCCGAGCGCGGCCGCGCGCTCAGGCCGCGAGCTTCGGCGCACTCTTGGACAAGCGTTTCAGATGCACGAGCAAGAGCGAGATCGCCGCCGGCGTGACGCCGGAAATCCGCGCGGCCTGGCCGATCGTTTCCGGACGCACGGCCTTGAGCTTCTGGCGGACCTCGACCGAAAGACCGCGCACGGAGTCGTAATCGAGCGCCGCTGGAATGCGGGTCGATTCGCTCGCTTCGTGGCGGGCCACCTCGGCCCGCTGGCGGGCGATGTAGCCGGAGTACTTGACGCTGATCTCGACCTGCTCGGCAATCACCCGGTCTTCTACCAGAGGGCCGCCGAGTTCGCTCCCGTCGGCCCGACGCAGCTCAGCCAGATCCCGATAGCGAACCTCTGGGCGCCGCAGCAAGTCGGCGAGCGTGTACTCACGCTCCAAAGCTTTCCCAAGGACCCGCTCTGCGCTTCCGTTTTCCAGGATGCGAGGATTCACCCACGTCGATCGCAGACGCTCGATCTCCTTTTCGACTTGCTCGCGTTTGCGGCAGAACGCTTCCCAGCGTCGGTCATCCACGCAACCGAGCCTGCGCCCGATCTCGGTCAGGCGCAGATCGGCGTTGTCCTCGCGCAGGCTGAGCCGGTACTCGGCGCGGGAGGTGAACATGCGGTAGGGCTCCGAGACACCGCGCGTGATCAAGTCGTCGACCAACACGCCTAAGTACGCCTGCTCGCGTGTCGGATACCAAGGCTCGCGGCCGGCGGTCTGCAGTGCCGCGTTGATCCCCGCCAGAAGACCCTGCGCCGCGGCTTCCTCATATCCGGTCGTGCCGTTGATCTGGCCGGCGAAGAAGAGGCCCTTGATTTCCTTGGTCTCTAGCCAGGGCCGCAGCGCGCGCGGATCGTAGTAGTCGTACTCGATCGCGTAGCCGGGGCGCAGGATGTGGGCGCGCTCCAGGCCCTTCATCGAGCGCACGATCTGGATCTGCACGTCGAACGGCAGCGAAGTGGAGATCCCGTTTGGATAAATCTCGTGGGTCGTCAATCCTTCCGGCTCTAGGAAGATCTGGTGACTGGACTTGTGCGCGAAGCGATGGACCTTGTCTTCGATCGATGGGCAGTAACGCGGCCCCACGCCCTGGATCACCCCCGAGTACAGCGGCGAGCGATCGAGGTTCGAGAGAATCACCTCGTGCGTGCGCGCATTGGTATGCGTGATCCAGCAAGGCAATTGCGGCGGATGCTGGTCGGGCGAGCCGAGGAAGGAGAAAACGGGAACGGGATTAGAGTCGCCCGGCTGCTCCTCGAGAACGGAGAAGTCGATCGTTCGGCCATCGATCCGCGGCGGCGTGCCAGTCTTTAATCGTCCTTGCGGCAGCTTGAGTTCCCTTAGCTTCTCCGCCAGCGAAATCGCCGGCGGATCGCCGGCCCGCCCGGCCGCGTAGTGTTGCAGGCCAACGTGGATCAGGCCGTTAAGGAACGTCCCCGTGGTCAAGACAACGGCTCGGCCGCGGAAGACGATTCCCGCCTGGGTGACGACGCCCGCCACGCGATCTCCGTCTAGCAGCAAGTCATCGACCGGCTGCTGGAACAGCCAGAGGTTGGGCTGGTTCTCGAGCCGCGTCCGGATCGCCTTCCGGTATAGGACGCGATCCGCCTGCGCGCGCGTTGCTCGTACCGCCGGCCCCTTGGAACTGTTGAGGATTCGGAACTGGATTCCCGCCTCGTCGGTCGCCTCGGCCATGACGCCTCCGAGGGCGTCGATCTCTTTGACCAGATGGCCTTTGCCGATCCCACCGATCGATGGGTTGCAAGACATCTGCCCGAGGGTTTCGAGGCTATGCGTTAGCAGGATCGTCCTGCGCCCCATACGGGCGGCCGCGAGGGCGGCCTCGGTGCCGGCATGACCGCCGCCAACGACGATGACATCGAATTGTTCCGGGAAATGCATGGGCTGCGCGTATGCGAGGCGCCCGGATTTTACGCTTCATGTTTCACGTGAAACGAATGTTCCACGTGAAACGGGCGCGCGCCTCAACCTTGCTAGCGCCCGAAAAGCGGTGCAGCGATCGTTCCGCCGATGCGCAGGTTCAGCGGTGCCTGCACCCGCGTTCCGCCCAAATCGACGCGCAGCGAGCCGGACAGGCTGCCGCCGGCTCCCATCAGGATCTGGCCGCGCGCCGCAAGAGCCCCGGCGCGGCCCTCTAGATCCTGAAACAGCGTGCCCTTAGGCCCGGCGACAACCCAGCCACTCAACTCGGTAAAGCGCGTCGCGCCGCCCGGCCCTGACGCCGCTCCGGGACGCGTGGCGGCATAACCCAAGTTGATTCCGTTGATCGTCGCCCAACGTACGCGGAATGGGCCCGCCGCCGTCGCGGAAGCGACGGCCTCCTCAAACGTTGCACCCCATCCGGACAATAACCACTCGAAGTTGGCCGTTCCGGCCATTGCTACGGACGGTCGTGCCGCCTCATCGGTCTCGCGGACGCCGGTCGCCTGCTTGAGCATCGCCTCGATGTCGAGATTCGCGCCGAGCGCCGTACCCGTCACGACCCACTCCCGATCGGCTGCGGCGTACACCGCCCCCTTTACCGACCCAAAGTAGCCGACCAGCAGGAAATCCTTCACCTCGACCAAGTTCGCTCGGACGGCGCCGGTTGCATGGGCCTCGGTCCACACGACCCGCGGGCCCACGGACGCCGGCCAGTTAGCGGCGTTAAACTGAAAGCGGATGCCATCCGCGTCGGCCGCCGGCGGCGACGCGCTCAGCGTAGCGTTCTCTGCCAGGCCACGCAGCGTAATCGCGCCGAAGCTCCCATCGCCCTGCCGGCGGATCACTCCCTCATAGCGGCCGGGCAACAACTCGATCGCAGGAAACTCGATCGACTCGAAACGAACGGTCGAGATCGATCTCGGCAGCGCCGGGCCGAGGCCGGGAAGCGCGCGCACAAGGAACTCAGCCTGCCCGAGATCCAGCTTCGTCGGCGCGACGCTCGCCTCGCCCCAGATCCAGCCGCCGCCGCGGACGGCCCGCCATGCGTCGGCCCAGTTGAAATGGATCGAGACTGATTCGGCGCGCCAAACCTTGCCGATTTCGACGCCGGACACGACGAATCGGGGTGTCGGCGTCCAGACGAATCCGGTGTCGGCCACGCGCACCTGCTGACGCGTGGCTGCGGTCAGACGCTGCGCGATCCTGTCGGCAGAGAGTTCCGCACGAATCGGTTGTGCCGCCTCCCATGCGAACAGCCCGGCTGCACCGACCAGCCCAATCAACAACAAGCGCACGACCCAGACCCGGATCGCGTACCAGTCGATACGAAAGCGCTCGGTCCGGTCGACGTCCTCGTCCGCGCGCGCTCGGACCTCCTGCAGATCAAGGCGGTCTGGGACATTGACCGTCGTGATCACGAAGTCAGTCGAACCCGCGGTTTCCCAAGCCTTTGCCATCCGAACCCGTACCCGCTGCGGTGAGCCCACACTCTTGTGACTTGTGCCTCGCGCGCGTCATCGCCGCCGGGAAGAGAAGAGCAAAAGCGAGCGGTCACTCGCGACGTGGAACGGCGCTCCATTCGGCGCCGATCATGTTGCTCCGGCGCGGCTCATTGTAACGGCCGAGAACCGCGCCTTCTTCACCGCATTCGCGCGAGACGGATTACGGCGCGGTCGCGCCGGCCTGCGCAGCCAAGCGCCGACGCGTTGCTTCGAGTTCGCCCGGCAGCCGATCGCGCAGCCGGTCAAATAACTCCCCGTGCGAAGCGAACTCGGCGCGCCACGCAGCGACGTCGATCGATGTGATGCGCTCGAAAGCCTGCCGCGGAAAGTCGAGACCGTCCCAGCGCAGGTCCTCATAGCGAGGGGAGATGCCGAACACATGCTCGCGCCCGCCAGCGCGCCCCTCGATGCGCCCGATCATCCACTCCAGCACACGCATGTTCTCCCCGAACCCCGGCCAGATGAACTTGCCCGCCTCGTCGGTGCGAAACCAGTTGACGCAGAACATCTTCGGCTGGAGCGCCGCGTCGTGTGCGAGCCGCTCCCCCAGCTGCAGCCAGTGAGCGAAATAATCCCCCATGTGGTAGCCGCAGAACGGCAGCATCGCGAATGGGTCACGCCGCAGTACACCCTGCACGCCGGCCTGGGCCGCGGTCGTCTCGGATCCGAGCGTGGCAGCCATGTACACGCCCTCGACCCAATTGCGCGCCTCGGTGACGAGGGGAACCGTGGTGGCGCGGCGTCCCCCAAACACGAAGGCGTCGATCGGCACGCCGTCCGGGTTCTCCCAGTCTTCGTCCATCGACGGGCACTGGGCGGCGGCAACCGTGAACCGGGCGTTCGGGTGTGCGGCCTTACGTCCGCAGCCCGGCGTCCAGTCCTTGCCCTGCCAGTCGAGCAGATGCTCCGGCGGCGGCCCCATCCCCTCCCACCAGACGTCCCCGTCGTCGGTCAGCGCGACATTGGTGAAGATCACGTTCGCCCGCAGAGAATCCATCGCATTGCGGTTCGTCTGCTCGCTGGTGCCTGGAGCGACGCCGAAGAAACCCGCCTCTGGATTGATCGCATAAAGCCGGCCGTCGCGGTGGGGCTTGATCCAAGCGATGTCCTCGCCGATGGTCGTCACCTTCCAGCCGCGAAACGCCGCGGGCGGAATCAGCATCGCGAAGTTGGTCTTGCCGCAGGCCGACGGAAACGCCGCAGCGATGTGGTACTTGCGGCCGTTCGGCGCAGTGACCGCCAGGATCAGCATGTGCTCGGCGAGCCAGCCTTGGTCGCGACCCATGGTCGAAGCGATGCGCAGCGCGAAGCACTTCTTGCCCAACAGCGCATTGCCACCGTAGCCCGATCCGAAGCTCCAGATCTCGCGCGTGGCGGGGAAATGCACGATGTACTTCGTCGGGTTGCAGGGCCACGGCACGTCCTTCTCGCCGGGCGCAAGCGGCTTGCCGACCGAATGCACGCATGGCACGAACTCGCCGTCGCTGCCCAACACATCGTAGACCGCCCGCCCCATGCGCGTCATCAAGCGCATGTTGACGACCACATACGGGCTGTCGGTCAACTGCACGCCTATCTGCGCGATGCGCGAACCGAGCGGTCCCATCGAGAACGGAATCACATACATCGTGCGGCCCCGCATGCAGCCCGCGAACAACGGCTGCAGCGTGCGCCGCATCTGATCCGGCGCCATCCAGTTGTTGGTCGGACCGGCGTCGGCCGGGTCGGCGGTGCAGATGAAAGTGCGGTCCTCGACTCGCGCCACGTCGGAAGGGTCGGACCACGCGAGGTACG
>DATLZG010000563.1:0-6078 GCA_035574095.1 Burkholderiaceae bacterium
GGGGTCGATCGCGAGAACCGCAGCCCTGAAAGAGAAGGGATTAAGACGGCGCGGCCGGCGCGCCTATCGAAGTCCGATGCCGCGAGAACCGCAGCCCTAAAACAGAAGGGAGAAAAACTCACCCAAACTTCAGGGACTTACCCCATAAGACAAGCATCAACTTCCTGCATTAGACGTGGACAAGACCGCACGGGGCCGGCGCCCACAGCCGCAGCGCGCTCAATAAGCGCCGCTGTCCGTGCCGCTTACCGAGCGACGTGGCTGGTGCTCTATCGGATGGCTCCGTACTGCGCGCCACTTCAACCCGACCGTTCAACTGACGGCAACGGATCGGCACCCAAGGGCCGTGGGAGTGCAATCGGTCCCCTGCGCGTGTGCGGCACGCACGAGGGCGCAATGACTGCGCGAGCGGGGATGGGGCTGCGAATGATCGGGGCCGCAATGTTTGACCGAACGGCGGCGCGTGCGATGGCCGCCAGCGGGCCCGGATTAGGCCTCACCTGCCGATGCGGGTCCCGCAAGGAAGGACGGAAGGGCGCGAGCCGCATCGCTGCGCTGCGCTTAAGGCGCCCCCGCCGCGCTGGGGTGCAGCGATAACGACGGGTGCGGTGTATTAACGCGCGCGGCGGTTTGCCCGGCCGCCCCGGCGGCTGTCCTTCGCGCGCCGCCAGCCGCCCGCCCGCTTCTCGTCGCAACGCGGCCGTCGGGGATTTTGAGATGGGTTCAACAACCACCGGGCCGCGTCACAACCTGGCGCCCGAGCCCCAGCGCCGATGACCGATAATCCGCGCGGCGCGGCGCCCGCGATCGCCGCTGATGGCACGCTAGACCATGCTCTTGATGATCGACAACTACGATTCGTTCACCTACAACCTGGTGCAGTACTTCGGCGAGTTGGGTGAGGACGTGCGCGTGGCGCGCAACGACGAGATCACGCTCGACGAGATCGAACGTCTACGGCCGGAGCGCATCTGCCTGTCGCCGGGGCCGTGCACGCCGAACGAAGCGGGGGTCACGCTGGCGGCGATCGAGCGCTTCGCGGGCCGCATTCCGATTCTCGGCGTCTGTCTCGGCCACCAGGCGATCGGGCAGGCGTTCGGCGGCAAGGTGGTGCGGGCGCGCACGCTGATGCACGGCAAGTGCGCGCCGATCGAGCACACGGGCGCGGGCGTTTTCTCGGGCCTGCCGTCGCCGTTCACCGCCGCCCGCTATCACTCGCTGGCGGTCGAGCGCGAGTCGCTGCCGGAGTGCCTCGAGGTGACCGCCTGGACCGCCGACGGCGAAATCATGGGTTTGCGCCACAGGTCTCTGCCGGTGCAGGGGGTGCAGTTTCACCCGGAGTCGATCGCCACCGAGCACGGCCACGCGCTGCTGAGGAATTTCCTCGCGCAATGAAAGCGGTCGCCGTGGTGCTGCTTTCGGTTGCACTTGCCGCGGCGCACGCGGCGGCGCTCGACGAATGCCGCAAGGCGGAGCCGGACGGCGCGAACCTGCTGCCGTGCCTGAAACGCGCCAAGCAGCTCGCCACCGAGGAGATGCTGGAGGCGTTTCTGGACGTCGAGCGCGCGGCGGCGGCAACGGACGCGCCGGAAGCCGCGCGCGCCGCCCTGAAGCAGTCGCAGCGCGCCTTTGAGCGTTACATCTTCGAGCACTGCCGCGGCGCGCAGGCGGCGTTCGCGCCGGCGGAAGCGGCCGCGCTCGGCTGCGAGACCGACCTTCTGCGCCAGCGCGCGCAGGCGCTGATCGCGCTCGAAGTCGTCGGCCGCCGATTCTGAAGGGGATTGTTTATGGCCATCACGCCCACCGAAGCGCTGGTCCGCTGCATCGAACATCGCGAGATCTTCCAGGACGAAATGCTCGCGCTGTGGCGCAAGCTGATGAGCGGGGAGCTGACGCCGGTGCAGATCGCGGCGCTCACGATCGGGCTGCGCGTGAAGAAGGAGACGATCGGCGAAATCACGGCGGCGGCGCAGATCATGCGCGAGTTCGCCACCAAGGTCGAAGTCGCCGACCGCACGAATCTGGTCGATATCGTCGGCACCGGCGGCGACGCCGCGCACACGTTCAATATTTCCACGGCGAGCATGTTCGTGGCGGCGGCGGCCGGCGCGCGTGTCGCCAAGCACGGCGGCCGCAGCGTCTCGTCATCCAGCGGCAGCGCCGACGTGCTGGAGGCGCTCGGCGCCAACATCAATCTGTCGCCGCCAAAGGTGGCGCAATGCCTGGCCGAGACCGGCATCGGCTTCATGTTCGCGCCGAACCATCACGCGGCGATGAAGCACGCGGCGCCGGTGCGCAAGGAACTCGGCGTGCGCACGATCTTCAACATCCTGGGTCCGCTGACCAACCCGGCCGGCGCGGAAAACATTCTGCTCGGAGTTTTCCATCCCGATCTGGTCGGCATCCAGGTGCGGGTGCTGCAGCGGCTCGGCGCCAAGCACGCGGTGGTGGTGTGGGGCAAGGACGGCATGGACGAGGTGTCGCTGGGCGCGGCGACGATGATCGGCGAGCTGAAAAACGGCGAGATCCGCGAGTACGAGATCCACCCCGAGGATTTCGGCCTGGCGATGGTCTCCAACCGCGGGCTGAAGGTGGGCAACGCGGCCGAGTCGCGCGCGATGGTGCTGGAGGCGTTGGAGAACACGCCGGGCACGCCGCGCGAGATCGTGGTGCTGAATGCGGGCGTGGCACTGTACGCGGCGGACGTGGCGCCGTCGATCGAAGAGGGCATCGCGCGCGCGCGGGAGGCGATCGCCAGCGGCGCGGCAAAGAAGAAACTCGAACAGTTCGTGACCGCCACGCAGCGATTGGCCGCCCAACCGTGACGGAGCGCAAGATGATCGGCGTGATCTTTGAAGTCTGGCCCGCCGCCGGGCGCCGCGACGAGTATCTGGACATCGCGGCGCGGCTCAAGGCCGACCTGGAACGGTTCGACGGCTTCGTTTCGATCGAGCGCTTCCAGAGTCTGTCGGATCCGAACAAGATGCTGTCGCTGCAGTTCTGGCGCGACGAGGAAGCGCTGGCGCGCTGGCGCAACCACCCGGCGCACCGCGCGGCGCAGGAGTACGGGCGCGCCGAGGTCTTCGACGATTACCGGTTGCGCGTGGTTTCTGTGTTGCGCGACTACGGCGCGTTCGATCGCCGCGAACAGGCGCCGGCGGATTCGCGCGCGTTTCACGGCCCGTCGTGAGCGGCATCCTGGAACGGATCCTCGCGGTGAAGCGTGAGGAGGTGGCTGCCGCCAAGGCGCGTGAGTCGGAGGCCGCGCTGCGCGCGCGCGCCGAGGCGCGGCGCGACGTGCGCGACTTCGAGACCGCACTGCGGGCGAAGATCGGCGCCGGGCGCGCGGCGGTGATCGCGGAGGTGAAGAAGGCGTCGCCGTCGAAGGGCGTGCTGCGCGCGGACTTCGATCCGGCCGCGATCGCGGCGAGCTACGCGCGCGCCGGAGCGGCCTGCCTGTCGGTGCTGACCGACGAGCAGTTCTTCCAGGGCGCGCTGCCGTTTCTCGCGCAGGCGCGGGCGGCATGCGGGCTGCCGGTATTGCGCAAGGATTTCATCGTCGACGCGTATCAGCTTTACGAGGCGCGCGCCTGGGGCGCGGACTGCGTGCTGCTGATCGCCGCCGCCTTGCCGCCGCCGCAGTTGCGCGAGCTGGAGGCGGTGGCCGCCGCGCTCGGTATGGCGGTGCTGGTCGAAGTGCACGACGCCGAGGAGCTGGAGGCCGCGCTGACGCTGAACACGCCGCTGCTCGGCATCAACAACCGCGACCTGCGCACGTTCGAGGTGCGGCTCGCGACGACGCTCGACCTGCTGCCGCGCATCGGCCCCGAGCGGCTGGTCATCACCGAAAGCGGCATCTTGAGCCCGGCGGACGTGACGACGATGCGCGCCGCCGGCGTACACGCTTTCCTGGTCGGTGAAGCCTTCATGCGCGCGCCGGATCCGGGGGCCGAGCTGGCGCGCTTGTTCGGGCAATGAAAAAGGGGCCTCGCGGCCCCTTCGCCAAGCGCTTCGCGGGCTAAGCCGAGCGACGGCGCCCGAATGCTCCGAGCAGCAGCGCGCCGATCCCCAGCATGGCGAGGATGCTCGGCTCGGAGATCTCGGCCGTGGTGCGGATCCACGAAAGGTACGAGTGCAGTAGCACCCCGCCGCCCGCGTCGCCGAAGTCGCCGGAGCGGCAGCTGCCGCTCGGCGTACGCGGATCGTCCGAGTAGCAGAAGTTGATGCCGAACGTGTTGTTGGCGACCAGGAAGTACTCCCCGGTCCACGACTGAATGAACGAAGGCCCGCCGGAATCGCCGCCGCCCAGATGGGTCTCGACGTCGTTGCCCAGGTACGGCGAGCAGGCGAGGCCGAGGATGCAGAACGTGTCGCGGAAAACACCGCCCCGCGTGCCGTCGAAGTCGTAGTACCAGACTTCGGGCGGCGAGCCGGAGGCGAAGCCGGCTTCGTCGTCGTTGTCGAACAAGTCGTAGACGTTGGCCCCGACGCGTTTGACGAAGAAGTTCGGCGCGACCGTGTAGCCGTTGATACCGTCGCCGCTGGTGCCGTAACCGACCATCGTGAACGCGGTGCCGGGCGCGACTTCGTCGTCGTACAGCCGGTAGGTCTGCACGGTGTCGGGCAGCGCCTGCGACAGCCGGATGATCGCCAGATCGTCGTTGACGCAGCCGAACGTGCCGTCCGGGCAGATGCCAAAACCGTCGTAGTCGGGATGGATGGTGACCTGGCTGGCGGTGATCAGGTCGGTGGCGGGATTGAAGAACGGATCGTCGTTGACGACCACGCGCACGTCGTTGCCGACTTGGGTGATATCGATGACCTGGCCATTGTCCAGCGGGTCAACGCAGTGCGCGGCGGTCAACACCATGAACGGCGAGATCGCCGTGCCGCTGCAGATGAAGCTTTGCTGCGTGCCGCCGATCGGCGTGTAGCGGATGTTGATGCTGACGACACCCGTGAACGGGGAGGTCGGTTGATTGGGATCGACGCGACCCGCGGGGCTGTCGGGCGGCGCACCCGCCTGGATCATCGGCTGCGCGCCAGCGCCGAGAGTCTGAACGACGGTAGCGCCCACGAGCGTCGGCGCGGCCAACAGTGCCGCCACCAAACTGGCAACGAAGACATTCATTCGGTTTCCCCTTCCCACGTGGAGTCGTCGGATGGTTCACAAGGAAGCAAAGTGCATACCCAAACCAGCGAAGCGCTCCAACGCATTGATAAGAAAGAGGACGGCCATGCCCGAAGCCGGACCCCGTCCGGCCGATGTAAAAGCTGCCGACCGGTAATAGCGGGTATTTAGGATGAGGCGACTGAGCCGGCGCGGCACTCACGCGCGCCGCAAGTTGGGCAACTGGCTGGCTGCGGCGAAGGTGACGAGCGCGATGCCGGCCATCGCCAGCAGCAGCGAGTCGAAGCCGGAGGACTTGACCACCGGCCCGAGCAGGTAGACAGCCAGCGCGCTGATGCCGAAGGAGACGGTGAGCCGCGCGCCGGCCACGCGCGAGCGGATGCGGTCGTCCACGAAGCGAACGATGATCGCGTCGATGAAGGGAATGGCGCCGAACACGGCCGCCATCATCAACGTGGCGAGCGCGAAGAAGACCCAGCCGTGCGCGTGCGCGGCGGCGGCGAAGGCGACGACCTGCAGCGCGACGATCGCCAGCAGCAGGCGCTTCAGTTCCAGGCGATCGATCAGATGGCCGACCAGCAACTGCGCGCTGGACGCGATCGCGTACACGAGCCCCAACAGCGCCCCCAGTAGCGCCGGGTCGGCGACGACCGCCGCCATGCGCTCGCGCAGCAGCTCGGCGTTGCCGTTGGTCGTGAAGTTGAAGATCAGCGCGCCGGTGGTGGCGGTGATCGAGATCACCGCGAATACGCGCGCCAACATGCCGCCCGGCAGCGGCGTTGCCGACGGTTTGCGTTGGGTCGGGGGCACGTCTTCGCGCGGCGCCACGCGTGCGAAGAGAATGCCGCAGCCGATCGACAGCAGCCCCGGCACGACGAATGCCGCGCGCCAGCCGAGGTACTTGACCAGCGTGCCGGTAGCGAGCGCGGCCAGCGCGATGCCGAGGT
>DATLZG010000564.1:0-25754 GCA_035574095.1 Burkholderiaceae bacterium
AACGCCTGCACCAACACCCGCTCCCACGCCGAGTCCGCCCCCGCCGCCACCAGCGTCCGCGAGCATGGCATTCGACCTGGTGGACGGATCCAAGGCGGCAAATCTGCCGGTGACGCTTGGCTGGGCGCTGCGCGAAGGTACCCTGGCACCCGGTACGGGACTCGTCGTGCAGACGTCCGATGGAACGGCGCTGCCGACGCAATGGAACCCGTTGGCGAGTTGGAAGACCGATGGCTCGGTGCTGCATGGCGCTCTGACGTTCTTGACTCCGGCGGCGGGCGACAACTCCGGCAACTACAAGGTCGTCGTCGGTACCCCGGTCAGCGGCCCGGCTGTCAGCAAGGCGGAATTGGCGGCGACCGCATTCGATGCTGTCATCTCCTGCAACATCGGCGGCACTGTCTACAGCCTGTCGGCCAAGCACCTGCTCAATGGGACGATCGCGCCGCGGCGCGACTACACCCACATCGCTGGCCCGATCATGTCGGAGTTCTGCATCGGTGGCCCGCTGCGTCTCAACGGCACCGGGGCGGCGCACGCGCACCTGACGGCGTGGTTCAACATTCGCGCCTACAAGATCGGCGGCAGCGTCACACGCGCCTACGCCGTGTGTGTGCTAGAGAACACCGGGGCACGGGTGGAGACTTTCGACGTCACCGCCAACGTGACGATCTCGATTGCCGGCAACGTCGTCTACACGAACAACGGCTTCGTCGTTCGCGCCGATAGGCGCTATCCGCTGCGGACGTGGTGGCCGTCCGACCCGCAGACCTGGGTGCGGCACAACCGTGCGTATCTCGCATCGACAAAGCTGGTGCCGCAGTACGCCGACATCGCGATCGATGCAAGTTGGCTGAACACGATGCCGCAATCTCTGCCGTGGGGCGGCATCGGGGAGTTGGACGCTGCGATGGCATCCGCGGGTGGCAAGCGCGAGCTGGCGCCGCTCGATGCCTGGACGGCGGCCTATCTGGTGTCGGGCGATCGACGCGCTTTCAATGCCATGCGCGCTCACAACGACGCCTACCACTGGCTAGGCACGACACTGTCGGGCTATTTCGCTTGGAACTACCGGGACGAGAACACCGGCTACCCGATCGACTTGCAGGCCAACCCAACCATGATCGGCTACGGCAATCACGACGGCAGCGGCGTCATCAAGCACCGCTCTAAGTCGCAGGGCTCGGTCTGGACCGATTTGGCCCACATGCCCTGCTCGGGATATGTGCCTTACCTACTGACCGCCGAGTTCGACGAACTCGAACAAACTCAGTTTCACGGTATCCACCCGTGGATGAACTGGTCCCCCGGTGGTCGCCCAGGCTGGCCGCGACCGTGGGGCAGCGACGGCAACGTGCGGGATCACGCGTGGGGTTTTCGTAACGTGGCCAACGCCGCAGTGATTACCCCCGATGCGCACCCTTTGAAGGCGACACTGAGTGCGTTGTGCACCCGTGCACTGAGTCAGATGGAGACGGCGATCAAGCCGTTCGACGCTGCCGGCGGTACAGGGTTGTTCCTGAATACTGCCGAGTACACGCACATCGTCTATCCGCCGGATCAGACGCCGAATC
The DNA here is from genome assembly GCA_035574095.1 of Burkholderiaceae bacterium. Taxonomy (GTDB): domain Bacteria; phylum Pseudomonadota; class Gammaproteobacteria; order Burkholderiales; family Burkholderiaceae_F; genus JAKANT01. The sequence continues at coordinate 1,575 of DATLZG010000564.1, forward strand.
CGAACGACAGCGGCACACGCACCGGTGTGGCGATGTGGATGGACGACTGGGTTACCTGGGCGATCGGTTGGGCGGCCGAGCGCGGCTACCGCAACGACAATCTCTTGAACTGGAAAGCGCAGTCGGTGATCAAGCGCTTCGTCGGCTCGAACTGGTGCTGGGCATACACGCCGTATGCACTGGGCGTGCGAGACAACGATTCGACCGCTTTGTACGCCGACTGGAACACCCTGTGGTCGAAGAACTATCCGGGACGATCGTGCCCGCCGTCGGGCGGCCTGGTGCAGGACGGCATGGACGACTCCGATACCTACTATTTCGCGCAGATCGGTCCCGCGCTGGCGACGGTGGCATCGCTTGGGCTGCCGAACGCTGCGAGCGCATGGACGATCTATGCGTCTCGCGCGCGACCTTCCGGCGTTGGAGATGTCAAGGAAAAGAATCCGCAGTGGTGGATCGTCAAACGCACCTTCTAGCGCCTAGCGATCAGGTGCGCTGCCGGAGCGATTGGCGTCGAACCACAGCCCGAGCATCATCAGCACCCACATCATGGTGCCGTAGTAGGCCGGATGCGCCGGCAGAAGGCGCTGTCGCAGATCGTCGACGAACCCGGGCCGCAGAATTCCGAGCGGGCGCAGCGTGTCGATTGCCGCGTTCGCCAAGTCCAACAACGGTGGATGCGTACTTAGCCATACCCCGACCGGCAGCCCGAAGCCGTGCTTGCGCTTGGTGATGATCTCGGGCGGCAGGAAATCCCGCAGCGCCTCCTTGAAGAACCAGCGCAGTCGCGTGCCGCGCAGCTTCAGCTCGGCCGGCAGTCGGGCGGAGAATTCGACGACGCTCTCATCCAGCAACGGAAAAGCGACGTCGGCGCCGGCCAATTCGCAGGTTCGCGTCACCTTTGGCAGATCGTTGTCGGTCAGCGTGAAGCGCAGGTCGATGCCGAGCATCTGATTGATCAGGCTGCAATCCGCGTACGGCGCGTGGGCTGCGCGCATCAGTTCGTGCGGATGGTCGCGGTCGATCGACGCCAGGAACTCCGGAGCGAGCACGTTTTCCGGTGTCAGATGCGTGATCAGGTTGTGCCCTTCATACCGTTGCGGCATAGGCGTGGCCGCCTGCTGCACGTAGCTGTGCAGCTTGCGCACGCCCGGCAGGGCCCTGAAGAACGGCGTCGACAGCACGAGCGGTTCGATCAGCGAGCTACGCAGCGCGGCCGGGAGCCGGTGGTACAACGCCAACACGTGCTGCTTGGCGTAGCGTTCGTTGCCGCCGAACAGTTCGTCGCCGCCGTCTCCGGCGAGCAGGCGCTGTACGCCGTGTTCGCGTGCCAGCAGCGCGCAGTAGTAAGCGGGGATTGCCGACGCATTGCCGAACGGTTGGTCGTAGTGCGCGGCGATGCGCGGCGCGGCGGCGACGACATCTGCCGGCGTGACGTAGTACTCGTGGTGCTCGCAGTCGAAGTGGCGGGCGGCGATGCGAGCGTAGTTCATCTCGTCGTAGCCCGCGGCATCGAAGCCGATCGAAAACACCTTGGCTCGCTCGCCGGTCACACGCCCGAGCATGCCGCTGACGGTCGAACTGTCGGTGCCGCCGGACAGAAATGCGCCGCAAGCCGCGCCGTCCGCAGCGGCCGCCACCGCGGTGCGTACGCGCTCGACGAAATCCAGCTTGAGGGCGCGCAGATCCGACGGCGGTGCCTCGTCGAAGCGCATCGACCAGTAAGCGCGCGGCTTCGGTTCGATCCCTGGGCCGAACTCGAGGTAATGCCCGGGCGAAAGGCGCAGCAGATCGCGGTAGATCGTCTGTGGGCCGGGGCAGACATGAAAGTACAGGTAGTCGAACACCGCCTGCGGCGACAGTTCACGCCCGACTCCGGGGTGACGTAGCAACATGTCGAGAGTCGACGCGAACGCCAAGCCGCCGCGTGTGACGCCATATACGAGCTGCCTGACGCCGATGCGGTCGAGCGCCAGCAGGCCGCGCGCTTCGAGCGGGTTCCACGCCGCCAGGGCGAAATCGCCGTGAATCGTGGCGAGCGCCGCCGGTCCGGTTCGTTCGATCGCGTCAGCGATGCCGGCGGGATCGGCACTCCATCCCCGCGCCGTTCGGATGCGCGGGTGCCCGATGTAGGCCAAGACCAACCGGTCCCGCTCAAGAAGGGTCGGCGCCGGTGCCGTGCCGCAGGCCCCGATCGAGGCGTCGCCGCGCGTGATGGGCCCGAGCGCCGACGCTGCGGCCGCACCCAGCATGAGGCGCGCGCCCTCGTCCGCGAGCGGTGCGCCGAACGAGCCGAACAGCCCGGTCGTCCCTTTGGACAAACTCATTTCGAGCTGCGACCGGTTGGCATTTGCGCCGGCGGTTCGTCCAGTTCTTGCAAACGGCGCTGCAGCCCCTTCGTACCCGGCGCGTGCTTCAGCCCTGCCTGCAAGATCGCTCTTGCTTTCTCCCGGTCGCCCTGGCTCTTGTGGTAGTCGGCGATCTGCGCGTACGGCGGCCAATAGTCCGGCTTCAGTTCGATCGCCCGCTCGAACTCGCCGAGCGCCAAGGCGGCTCTTCCCAACCCGAGCAGGGCTTCGCCCCGCTTCGTCAGGATCTCTGGAAGCAGAGCGAAGTCGGGTCGCGCTTGCCTGAGCACGTAGTCGAACTCGTTGATCGCGCTGGCAAAGTTGAAACGCCGAACCTGCGAGTCTCGGGCGAGCACCTTGGCGCGATGCATGTGCATCAGCCCCCAGCAGTAATGGTGCATGGCCAGGAAAATGTCTCCCATCGCCGCATGCCAGCGGCGGATCGCCTCGGGATCGTTGCCGCCGGGGACGCGCTCCCGGAAGAGCTGCGTATGCGGGCAGAAGCGCGGCAGCATGGCGACTTCGCGTGGGTCGTACTCGGTCACGTGTTCCGGATAGCCGGGGATGCCCTGTCCCACTGACGGCGCAGGCGCGGCGAGCAGCAACGGCACGAAACAGACCGCGCTTGCGCGCTGTAGTCGCGATATCTGGTTCATCGGACCTCCGAGCGCACTAGGGTGATCCGCCGACCGCTACCGGCGCGCCGGCTGATCTCTTGGCCACGCCGCGACACTCGTCCTGTGCAACGCTCGCCGTGTACGTGCTGCCGAGCCAGCGAACCGTCTGCTCTTCCAGCCATCGGTGCCACGGCGCGCTCGAAAAGGTGTGATCGGCATCGGGCAAGTCGAACCGGCGGACGGTGGGAAGAGTCAGCAGCCCCTGCCAGCCAGGATCGGATGCTGCGTGTTCGAGAAACTCCTTCGCCGTCAGGTCGCGGCCGCTGAGCACCAGCGCGATCGGGCCGCGGAAGCGGCGCCAGCCTTCGGCCATCCGGGTCTGGAATGCGGTGCGCTCGGCCGGGGCCGATGCGCGCGCGGCACGGCGCAGGCTGCGAAAGAGGTCGCGCAGCGAGGCGCGCCAGTCGAACTGCGCGCGCATCAGGCGCACCCAGAACTCGCGCTGCAGCAGCCGCTGCCCGTAGTAGTGCTTCAGATGCGTCGTCGCCAGCGTCGTTTCGCTGCGAACCCACGGATTGAGCAGCACCAAGCCGCTGACGCGTGCATCGGCGGTACCGAACATCAGGGCCGCCGACGCAGCGTCGCACAGCGCCCAGATCACGACCGAGCGAACGCCCGGTTCGTTGCACAAGGTGTCGATCGCCGCTTGCAGGTCCCGTTCGACTTCCTCGAAAGTGCGCGCCGCGCCCTCGCTGTCGCCCATGCTGCGGAAGTCGAAACGCATTGACGTGTAACCTGCGCTGGCCAACGTCCGTGCCAGCAGAACGAATTGCCGGTGACTGCCCACCCGATACTGCGGCCCGCCGACGGCGATCAGGACGGCTTGCTCGCAGGTGGGCGCGGCGCGCGGCGCGCAGACGATGCCGAGCATCCGCTCGCCTTCGCAGGCGATCCAAACGGCTTTCTCGTCGATGGTTCGCTGCGACGAAGCGGGTGCGGGTTGCCCTCGGCCAACGTCGCGGGAGCCGGCGCGCGCACGTTCGTCGGTCTGAGCCAGCGCTGCGCGCGTGCGCTCGATCAACGCCGGCGCTTCGGCGGTCTCCACCGTCTGCCAGAACTTCGGCCCGATGACGGCCTCGAACTGCACCCGATGACCCGCGGCTCGCCAAGCCTCGGACACCTTCTGCCGCGAAGCCGATAGGGGCTCGGCCGGATCGTCGCTGATATCGAACCAGACAACGCGGCCGCTGAAGTCGGGTGGCAGGACGAGCCGGGCAGCGGCCAGAGGATTGGCCACTTGCGGGGAAAGCGGGTAACCGGCGACTTCGATCGACTCGCCTTGCGCCAACCGCGCCCGCAACTGCGCGCGATCGGCCGTCTCGTTGCGCTCGAGCAGCGCCGCCGAGGCGCGCAGCCGCAGGAACTGATTGAGCACGGCCGCGCCGTCGTGTGCCGGCTGCCACAGCAACAGGTTGGCATCCGGAATTGCTTCGAGCAGCGGCGGCAGCAGCAGGGCACCGGCGCGCACGCCCCAAAGCCACAGTTCGCCGCCTGCGTGATATGCGCCGAGCGCGCGTTGAAGGTCCTCCACCCACTGCTGCCAACTCGCCGCGCCGAAATCGCCAGCGCTGTCGCCGCAACCGTACAGGTCGGGCTGAACGACGCGCCAGCCGTCGGCCGACAGCGCGCGCGCCGTCTGCGCCACCATGCGCCGGCACTTGTTCATTTCCTCGGCGAAGGGCGGCGCCAGGATCACAGTGCCGCGTTCGGCAACCCGCAGCGGACGATGCGTCAGTACGAAACGGGGCCCACCAGGCCCCGGCTCGAATGTCGCCGTCGCCTCGTAGGCGCGTGCCGGGTCAGGCCGCAAGCTTGCCCTCGACGAACGCAACGAGGTTGCCGAGGCTGGCAAATGTGCGGCCGTCGACCTCGTCGTCCTCGATCGTGAAGCCAAACTTCTCCTCGAGCGCCGTAAGCAGCGACACGACGGCCATCGAATCCAGCTCCGGAACCGCTCCCAGCAGGGGCGTGGAAGCGTCAAATTTGGCGACGCGATCGCCCAGATTCAGAACGCTCGACAAGACCAGCTTGACTTTTTGCTCTGTGCTCAATGGAACACTCCCTAGCGCGAGCCCGCGCCTTGATGTTTCCAGTCTGGCGCGGGCGGGCTAGTATACGGGCCATAACGCAAACGCGGGATGGGTTCTTGCTACTACAACGGTTCGATCGCGGTGCAGCGTCTCGTACGCGAAGTCCATCGGTCGCCAACGCATTGTGCCCTGCGGGCGCGCGGGCAAGGAAACGATAAGTCCGATGCGCCGCGTCCTGATGATCGCCTTCCATTTCCCGCCGCTCGCCGGTAGCAGCGGCATCCAGCGGACGCTGCGCTTTGCCCAACAGCTTCCGGATCACGGCTGGGAGCCGATCGTACTTACCGCTTCTCCGCGCGCCTATGAGCGGACCTCGGATGACTTGCTCAGAGAACTGCCGGCCGGGTTGAGCGTGCATCGTGCGTTTGCGCTAAACACTGCGACGCACCTGGCGGTGCGCGGTCGCTATCCGGCCCTCCTGGCGCGGCCCGATCGCTGGATCACTTGGGCGCTGGCGGCGATACCGGCCGGGGTCCGGCTCGTCCGGCGCTATCGGCCGGCGGCGCTCTGGAGCACCTATCCGATCGCCACCGCGCACGTCATCGGCCGCTGGATCGCCCGCCTGACCGGCTTGCCGTGGATCGCGGACTTTCGCGATCCGATGGCGCAGGACGGCTACCCTCCCGATCCGGCCACTTGGCGCGCGTTTGCGAACATCGAGCGAGGGGCCGTCACCGGCGCCGCAGCCAGCGTCTTCGTCACGCGCGGCGCGGCGGCGATGTACCGCGCGCGCTATCCCGGTGCCGCCGAGCGCATCGCGGTGATCGAGAACGGTTTCGACGAACCGAGCTTCGCGGGTCTTCCGCCCGCGGCGGGCCCGCTGGTCCCCGGCAGGCGCACGCTGCTTCACAGCGGCATCGTCTACCCGTGGGAGCGCGATCCGACGCAGTTGTTTGCCGCTCTGGCGGCGCTGAAGCGCGCCGGGCGTGCCGGGGATTTGTTGGTGCGCTTCCGGGCTTCCGCGCAGGACGAGTTTCTGCGCGAACTGGCGCGCAAGCACGACGTTGCCGACTTGATCGAACTGGCACCGCCGCTGCCGTACCGCGACGCGCTGGAGGAAATGCAGCGCGCCGACGGCCTGCTCGTGCTGCAGGCCTCGAACTGCAACGAGCAGATCCCCGCCAAGGTATACGAGTACCTGCGTGCAGGGCAGCCGATCCTCGCGCTGACCGATCCGAACGGTGACACCGCGGAGCTGCTGCGTCGTTGCGGGGTGCGCTACCTCGCGCCGCTGGACGACGCGGCAGCTATCGAAGCGATCGTGCCGCGGTTCATGGCCGAGCTCGACGCAGCGCGGCCCAATGCGTCGGCGGTGGCGGCGTGCAGCCGCGAGAGCCGCACGCGCGAGCTAGCGGCGTTGCTGGATCGCGTGGCGGGAGCCTGAGGCGTGTTCGCATCCGCACGACAGCTTGCGAGGACGCTGGGGCCTGGTGCCGCGGCGTGCTACGCGCTGGCGCGTGTGCTGGACATCGCAACCCGCGGCAAGCTGCGCCTGATCGGTTACCGTTTCGTTGCGCAGCCGGTGTCGCACGACGGCGAGAGCGCACCGGCGCGCGCCAGCGCGATCGAATTGCGGCACCTGCACGCCGACGATCCGCTAATCGCGCAGTTTCCGCGCCCGCCGGCCGTGATCGCGCGCCGCTTTCGCGACGGCGCGCACTGCTTGGCTGCGATCAAGGGCGGCCGATTGGTCGGTTTTCTCTGGTTCAAGGAGCGGGAGTACGTCGAAGACGAAGTGCGTTGTATCTATCGCTTCGATGCTGAGGCCGCAGTGTGGGACTTCGATGTCTACATCGATCCCGAGTTTCGCCTCGGCCGCCTGTTTGCACGCCTGTGGGACTTCGCTAACCGCGAACTACGGGCGCGTGGTTATCGCTGGACATTGAGCCGGATTTCGGCGTTCAACCCGGCGTCGCTGGCGGCCCACCAGCGCCTTGGAGCGCGCCGACTCGGTAGCGCCCTTTTCATCGTCGCCGGCGCCGTGCAGGTATCGTTCGCCTCCTGCGCGCCGTACGTTCACATCGGTTGGCGCGACGACATGCGCCCCGTCTTTACGCTGGATCTGCAATGAGGGACGAAGCCACGCTGTTGCACCAACTCGTGTTTCGCGCTGCCGACATCTTGCCCGAGCGTCCCGCGCTGACGCACGACGGCTCGACGCTCGCCTATGCCGAACTCGCCGAGCGCGTGCGGCGCTTCGCAAACGGGCTGCTCGCGCTCGGGCTGCAGCGCGGCGAACGCGTCGGCATCTATCTGGAGAAACGCTTCGAGATGGTCACCGCTGCGTTCGGCGCGCCGGCCGCCGGCGGCGTGTTCGTGCCGATCAACCCCTTGCTGAAGGCCGAGCAGGTCGGGCACATCCTGCGCGACTGCAATGTGCGCGTGCTGGTCACGTCGCCAGAACGCTTCGCATTACTCGCGGCGACCGCGGCGCAGTGCCACGATCTGCGGCATGTGGCGCTGACGGACGGCGCGGGGGCGACGCCCTCGGTTGCGGGCCTTGCCGTGCACCGTTGGAGCGCAGTGTGCGACGCGCGGCGCGCGAACTGGCATCGGGTGATAGACACCGACATGGTGGCGATCCTTTACACCTCTGGCAGCACCGGCAAGCCGAAGGGCGTGGTGCTGTCGCACCGGAACATGGTGGCGGGCGCCAAGAGCGTGGCGAGCTACCTCGAGAACAACGAGAACGACGTGCTGCTGGCGGCGCTGCCGTTGTCGTTCGACGCCGGCTTCAGCCAATTGACCACGGGTTTTCACGTCGGCGCGCGCGTCGTATTGCTGAACTACCTGCTGCCGAAGGACGTGCTGAATGCCATTGTGCGCGAGCGTGTGACCGGAGTGACCGCAGTGCCGCCACTGTGGATCCAGTTGACGCAACTGAAGTGGCCGGGGACCGTGACCGAGCATCTGCGCTACATCGCCAACACCGGCGGGCGCATGCCGCTGGAGACGCTGAAAGCGCTGCGCGCCGCGTTGCCGAAGACAAAGGTGTTCCTGATGTACGGCCTGACCGAAGCGTTTCGCGCCACGTATCTGCCGCCGGAGGAGGTCGATCGACGGCCGGATTCCATCGGCAAGGCGATCCCGAACGCGGAGATCCTCGTATTGCGCGAGGACGGCACGCCGTGCGCTCCGAACGAGCCCGGCGAACTGGTGCAGCGTGGAGCCCTCGTGGGCATGGGGTACTGGAACGACCCGGAGAAGACGGCCGAGCGCTATCGCCCGTTGCCGGGGCGCGAGAGCGGGCTGGTGTTGCCGGAGATCGCGGTGTTTTCCGGTGATACGGTGCGCATGGACGAGGAGGGATTCCTGTACTTCATCGGCCGGCGCGACGAGATGATCAAGACCTCCGGCTATCGCGTCAGCCCGAACGAAATCGAAGAGGTCGTCTACGCGACCCAACTCGTGGGCGAGTGTGCGGCGTTCGGCGTGCCGCATCCGACGCTGGGACAAGCGATCGTCGTCGTCGCGACTCCACGCGACGGAGCGGAGTTATCGCCACAGCAGTTGCTCGCCACGTGCCGCGAGCGCTTGCCGATCTACATGGTGCCGGCGCACGTGGACATCCGTTCCGGCTCGCTGCCGCGCAATCCGAACGGCAAGATCGACCGCAAGGCGCTCGGTGGCGAGTTCGCCAAGCTCTTCGTCGAGGGTGGGCAATGAGCGCCCCGACACACGCGGCGCTCGAACGCCTGCCAGTCATCGACGGCGAGCTGGTCTTCGGCGGCATGCCGCTGTCGCAACTGGCGCAACGGGTCGGCCGCACGCCGTTTTACGCCTACGACCGCGAGGCGCTGCGCGCGCGCGTCGATGCGTTGCGCGCTGCGCTGCCGGCGCGCATCAGCCTGCACTACGCGATGAAGGCCAACCCGATGCCTGCGCTCGTGGCGTACATGACGGCGCTGGTCGACGGCATCGACGTCGCCTCGGCCGGCGAGTTGGCCGTGGCGCTCGACGCAGGCGCTGATCCGCGCGAGGTGAGTTTCGCCGGCCCCGGCAAGAGCGAAGCCGAGCTGGTGCAGGCCGTTGCGGCTGGAATCCTGATCAACTGCGAATCGATGCGGGAGATCGCGTTGCTCGGCGACATCGCGCGCCGCAGCGGGCGGCCGGCGCGCGTGGCGGTCCGTGTCAATCCAGACTTCGAGCTGAAGTCCTCCGGCATGAAGATGAGCGGCGGCCCGAAGCAGTTCGGAATCGACGCCGAGCGGGTTCCGGAAGCGCTCGCGGAAATCCGGCGACGCGAGCTCGCGTTCGAGGGCTTTCACATCTTCTCCGGGTCGCAGAACCTGCGCGCGGAGTCGATCTGCGAGGCGCAGAACAAGGCCTATGAACTGGCGCTGAGATTGTCCGAGCACGTTCCGGCACCGATCAGGGTGCTCAATCTGGGCGGCGGCTTCGGCATCCCGTACTTCCCCGGTGAGCGGCCTCTGGAACTGGCACCGATCGGTGCCAACCTCGAGGCGCTCGTTGCGCGCGCCGAGCGTGAGATGCCGCAGGCCGAACTGGTGATCGAACTGGGCCGCTACCTTGTCGGCGAGGCGGGCATCTATGTGTGCCGCGTGCTCGACCGCAAGATCTCGCGCGGCGAAGTCTTCCTCGTGACCGACGGCGGGCTGCATCATCATCTGGCGGCCTCGGGCAACTTCGGCCAGGTGATCCGCAAGAACTATCCGGTCGCGATCGGCACGAAGATGAACGCTGCGGCGCGCGAGGTGGCCTCCGTCGTCGGGCCGCTGTGCACGCCGCTCGATCTGCTGGCGGATCGGATGGAACTGGCGCGCGCGGAGGTGGGCGATCTGGTCGTCGTGTTTCAATCGGGCGCGTATGGGCGCAGCGCGAGCCCCATCGGCTTCCTCAGTCATCCGGCGCCGGCGGAGGTGTTGGTTTGAGTGCTGGGCATCCCGTTGTGCGCGTTTGTGCCGGGCGCTGACTCGTCCACCGCGTCCGAGTCGGGCGAGAGGGTGCGCACCGAAGCGCACGGCCGATCCTGCGGCACGGGCAACAGTCCCGCGGCGCCGGACTTCCGCAGCGGAGATGACCCATGCGAGCGCTCGGCGTTTGGGCTTGGATTGCCGAAGGGCATGGGTCGAAGAGTCCGGCCAAGCGGGACCAAGCGAGAGCGCGCGCGGACGGCGTTTCGTGCCTGTGCGCGGCCTCAGTCTGCTCCAAGTGGTGAAGTCGTCGCGCGTGGCTCCGGAGTGCGGATGTGAGAGGGGATCGTGGCAAAAAACTTACTTCTTCTTGCGCTTTCGTTCATCGTGGCGGCCTTGGGTGCCGAGTGGGCGGCGCGATTCCTGTTCCCCGAGTGGGCCCCGCGCACGGGTACCGTTACGCAGTTCTGGCAGTACGACTCGCGTTATGGCTGGTCGCACGTACCGAACGCGCGCGGCCGTTTCGCCTCGTTCGGTTTCGATACGACGGTGACGACCAACTCGGCGGGGTTTCGAGGCAGAGAGATCGCGCAGAAGAAGCAACTTGGGGCGACGCGGGTGCTCGTGCTGGGCGACTCTTACGTTTGGGGTTTCGGAGTTCAGGACGACGAAGTATTCACGAGCAGGATGGAGAGTTTCTGTCCCGGCATTGAGGCGGTGAACTTCGGTGTCAGCGGCTACAGCACGGACCAGGAGTTGCTGCTCTATCGGGACAAGGGCGCGGCATATGGCCCCGACGTCGTCGTGCTGGTGCTAGCCGGAAACGACTACGAAGACAACGCCCGCTCCAAGGTGTACGTCTACTACCACAAGCCAGCGTTCATCCTCGACGGCGACCGCCTGGTGTTGACCAATGATCCGGTGCCGCAATCGAACGTGTTGCTGCGCACGCTGGCGCAGATCGCCCAGCGCTCCTACGTGTTGACACAGATGAACCGGACGATCGAGGCGATGGCGCGCGGCGCCAGCGCCGCGCCGAAGGCGGCGCCCACGCCGGGACAAGCAACCGAGGCCTTGGCAGCAACGCGGCCGTTCCCGCGCACGGCGGGGCAGGCGATCACCGTTCGGCTCGTCAGGGAGCTGGCGACCGCCGTGCGTTCGACGGGCAGTCAGTTCGTCGTCGTGTTCACCGACGGGCAGGGCGAGGTCGCGCGGGAACTGACTCGCGCCGTCGCCGATCCGGCCATCGTCTACGTCTACCTCGACGACGTGTTTCGCGAGGCCGAGTCCGGCGATCTGCATTTGCCGCAGGACTTTCACTGGAACGCAGCCGGTCACGCGTTGGTAGCGCAGACGGTCACGCGTGCGCTCGTGGAACACGCAAAGGTGCCCTCGAACGCTTGCCCGATTGGCACCGTCCGCACCTCGATCAGCATCCAATAGGCTCTAAACGGGGAACGTAGCAGCGCGGCCTGAATAGCACTCGGTTAGCCGCCAACCAGAGGCGCGGGGGCGCGGCGGACGTAGTCATCCCAGGCGAGGAGCCGCAGATCGGAGCGCTTCTTGCGCCGCAGCGCCTCGACCACAGCGCGCGCGAGCTGCAGATCGGTGATCAAGGGCACGCCGGCGTCCACGGCAGCGCGCCTGATCAGGATGCCGTCGGGGCGACCCGCTGCGTCGTACTCGCGCGGCACATTGATCACGAGGTCGACATCGCCGCGTTCGATCAATTCCAGTGCGTTGGGCCGCTCGTCCGCGTGCTTGCCGACCGTTGCACAGGGGATCCCGACTTCGTCCAGCATCTCGGCGGTGCCGCGCGTCGCGTAAAGCGGCAGACGAAGCTCTTCTGCGATTGCGCGGGCTTCATCCGCGAACCAGTACTTGTCCGCGACCGGACCGAGCGACAAAAGAACTCCGCGCTGCGGGAACCGGAAGCCGGTGGCCCGCAGCGCGTGCAGCAGCGCCTCGTGCAAGTCGTCTCCGAAACAGCCGACTTCGCCGGTGCTCATCATTTCGACTCCGAGCATCGGATCGGCGCCGACCAGGCGCGAGAACGAGAACATCGGCGCCTTCACCGCGACGTGATCGAGATTGAGGCTGTCGTTGCGCACGGGTCCGGCGGATCCGAGCATGCGCCGCATCGCTTCGCGCGCGAAGTTGCTGCCGGTCACCTTGGACACGAACGGAAAGCTGCGCGAGGCGCGCAGATTGCACTCGATGACCTTGACCGCGTTGTGCTTGGCCAGGAACTGCACGTTGAAGGGGCCGGTGATATCGAGCGCCTTGGCGAGCGCGGCGGCGATACGGCGCGCGCGGCGAATCGTGGCGATGTACAGCGTCTGCGGCGGCAGAACGAGGGTTGCATCGCCGCTGTGCACACCCGCGTCTTCGATGTGCTCGCTGATGGCCCACAACACGATCTCACCGCGATCGGCGACGGCGTCGATCTCGAACTCGCGCGCGTGCGTTTCGAACGCCGACACGACGACCGGGTGCACGGGAGACACGTCCTGCGCACGCGCCAGGATGCGCCTAAGTTCATTCGGCTCGTGCGCCACACTCATCGCCGCGCCGCTCAGCACATAACTTGGCCGCACCAGCACCGGAAAACCTCCGAGTTGCGCGACCACCGTGTCGGCATCGGCGATGTCCCGCATGTGCATCCAACGCGGCTGGTCGATTCCCAGCTCGTCGAGCAGCCTGCTGAACTTGTTGCGGTCCTCGGCGCGGTCGATGTTCTCCGGGCTGGTGCCGAGCACCCGGATGCCCGCCCGGTGCAGGTCCAGCGCCAGATTGTTCGGAACCTGCCCGCCCATGCTGACGACCACACCGTCCGGCCGCTCGCGCTCGCAAACGTCGAGCACTGTTTCCAGGCTCACTTCGTCGAAAATCAGCCGGTCGCACACGTCGTAGTCGGTGCTGACCGTTTCGGGGTTGCAGTTGAGCATGAGCGTTTCGTAGCCGAGGGCTGCCGCCGCCTGCACCGCGTTCACGCAGCACCAGTCGAACTCCACGCTCGAGCCGATGCGATAAGGGCCGGAACCGAGTACGAGGATCTTCTTGCGCTTCGACGGCGCCACATCGCTGCAGGCGGCGTGAAACGTCGTGTACAGATAGTTGGTGTCGGCAGGGAACTCGGCCGCGAGCGTGTCGATCTGGGCGAGGTGTCGCACGATGCCGGCCTGCAGCCGCGCCCGTCTGGCCGCTCCGCGCGGCGCACCCGCGAGCCTTTCGATCGCACGGTCGGCAAAGCCGCTGCGTTTGGCTTGTCGCAACAGCTCCGGAGCGGGCGGCCACGGCGTGCGGCGCAGCCGCTCGTTCAACTGCACCACCGAGTCGATCGCTCGCAGGAACCAGCGGTCGATGTGCGTCAGCCCATGAACCTCGTCGACCGACATACCGTCGCGCAGTGCGCGCGCGATCGCAAAGATGCGCAACGGCGTCGGATTGGCGAGCTGGTCGCGCACGTCATCGAACTCGTAGGCATCCGGGTCGAGCCCGTCGACGCCGATGTCGAGCATGCGCAGCGCCTTCTGGATCACTTCGGGGAAGGTGCGGCCGATCGCCATCACCTCGCCCACGCTCTTCATCTCGCTGCCGATGCGCACCGACGCACCCCGGAACTTGTCCAGGTCCCAGCGCGGCACCTTGCACACCAGGTAGTCGAGCGCCGGCTCGAAGAAAGCGGTCGTGCGGCGCGTGATGCTGTTCTGCACCTCGGGCAGCGTACGGCCGAGCGCGAGCTTGGCGGCGACGTAGGCGAGCGGATAGCCGGTCGCCTTGCTCGCCAGCGCGCTGGAGCGCGACAGTCGCGCGTTGACCTCGATCACCCGGTAGTCCGAACTGTGCGGATCGAGCGCGTACTGGATGTTGCACTCGCCGACGATGCCCAGATGCCGCACGGTGCGGATCGCAATCGTGCGCAGCAGCTGATACTCCTCGTCGTTCAGCGTCTGCGACGGCGCCACGACGATCGACTCGCCGGTGTGGATGCCCATCGGATCGAGGTTTTCCATGTTGCAGACGGTGATGCAGTTGTCGCGACCGTCGCGCACCACTTCGTACTCGATCTCCTTCCAGCCGCGCAGGCATTCTTCGACCAGCACCTGATGCGCCCCGCCCGCGAACGCGCGCTGGACGGCGGCGTCGAGCGCCGCCTCGTTGTCGACGATGGCACTGCCGCGGCCGCCCAGCGAATAGCCGCCGCGCAGCATCACCGGCAGGCCGATCGCGCGCGCGGCTTCGCGGGCCTGCTGCGGCGTAGTGCACGCTCGGCTGCGTGCGGTCTTGACGCCGATCTCGGCCAGCCGCTCGACGAAGAGCGCTCGATCTTCGGTATCGCGAATCGCGGCGATCGGCGTGCCGAGCACGCGCACGCCGTGCCGCTGCAGCACGCCGGTGTCGTGCAGCGCCAAGCCGCAGTTCAGCGCGGTCTGGCCGCCGAAGGACAGCAGGATCGCGTCGATGTCCTCTTTGACGATCACCTGCTCGACGAACTCCGGATTGACGTCGACGAAGTACACGCGATCGGCGAGTTCCTCGCCGGTCTGGATCGTCGCGATGTTCGGGTTGATCAGGACGGTGGCGACACCTTCTTCGCGCAGCGCTTTCAGCGCCTGCGAACCGGAGTAGTCGAACTCGCCGGCTTGGCCGATCTGCAAGGCACCGGAGCCGAGCAGCAGCGCTCGACGCGGTTTGCGTGGAAGGTAAGTGCCGTACATCGCCGTATCGCCGCGGCGCTAGTGGGCTCTCATCGCACCGACCAGCCTGAGGAAGTCGTCGAACAGAAACCCAGTGTCCGTCGGGCCAGGACGCGCTTCGGGGTGGAACTGCACGCTCGCGAACGGGCGCACGCGCGAACGGATGCCCTCGTTTGTGCCGTCGTTGGTATTGACGAACCACGGCTCCCAGTCCGGCGGCAGCGCGTCGTCGCGCACGGCATAGCCATGGTTCTGGCTCGTCACATAGCAGCGCCGGGTCAAGAGATCCTGCACCGGCTGGTTGACGCCGCGGTGTCCGTACGGAAGCTTGTACGTGTCTCCGCCCGCCGCCAGGGCGAGGATCTGATTGCCAAGGCAGACGCCGAGGATCGGCTTGGTGCCGACCGCGAGCAAACCGCGGATCTGCTCGATTAGCGGTGCGAGATCCTTAGGATCCCCGGGCCCATTGCCGATCAGCACACCGTCGGCGCATTCGGCCAGCGGCGCGAGGCGCGCGTGCCACGGCGCACGGATCACCTTGACCCCGCGCTCGAGCAGCGAACGCACGAGATTGTCCTTGGCGCCGGCATCGACCAGCAGGATCGTCAGCTCGCCGCTTCCGTACGTAATCGGTTCGGACGGCGCCACGCGTTCGAAGACTTCGCGCTGCATGTCGATCGCCATGGCGTGCGCTTTCGCTTCTTCGAGTGGCTGATCTGCGGGCAGCAGCCAACCGCGCATCGTTCCGTGCTCGCGCAGCCGCCGCGTCAGCGTGCGCGTGTCGATTCCCGTCACCGCTGGAACCTGCTCCTCCTGCAGCCACTGACCAAGCGAGCGCCGTGCCGCGTGGTGGCTGTAGTCGTCCACGTAGTGCTGGACGACGAGTCCCTGGACCTGAACGCGCCCCGACTCGTAGGGGCCCGCGATGCTGCCTGCGGGCCGCGGTGCGGGCACGCCGTAGTTGCCGATCAGCGGGTAGGTGAAGACGAGAATCTGGCCGGCGTAAGACGGATCGGTGAGCGCCTCGACATAACCCGCCATGCCCGTGTTGAAGACGACCTCGCCGCAGACGGCGCGATCGGCGCCGAAGCCGATCCCTTCGAACACGGTCCCGTCATCCAGAACCAGATGGGTCGGGCGCGCCGTCACTAGTCGAGCTCGAACGCGGTCTCGTAGTTCTTGCGCAGCGACTTGTCCTGCTCTTCCTTCCTGAGGAAGCAGTTGCCGACCGCCAGCGCTTCGATCTCCGTGCCCATGAAACAGCGGAACGCGTCCTCGGGCGTGCAGACGATCGGTTCGCCGCGCACGTTGAAGCTCGTGTTGACGATCACCGGGCAGCCCGTGATCTGCTCGAAGCGCGAGATCAGCGCGTGGTAGCGCGGATTGGTGTCGGCGTGCACGGTCTGGATGCGGGCCGAGTAGTCGACATGAGTGACCGCCGGAATGTCGGAGCGCGGAACGTTGAGCTTTTGGATACCGAAAAGCGCCTGCTCTTCCGCGGTCATCTGCCGGCGCCGGCGCTGCACGACGTCGGCGACTAGCAGCATGTACGGGCTGTCGTAGTCGAGCTCAAACCAGTCCGCCACGCGTTCGCGCAGCACCGAGGGCGCGAACGGGCGAAACGACTCGCGGTACTTGACCTTCAGATTGAGGACCGACTGCATGGTCGGTGAGCGCGCATCGCCGAGGATCGAGCGGCCGCCGAGCGCGCGTGGCCCGAACTCCATGCGGCCCTGGAACCAGCCGAGCGCCTTGCCCTCAGCGAGCGCCTGCGCGCACGCGTCGATGGTCCCGGCATCGTCCAGAACGGCAAAGCGGGCACCGACCGCGCGCAGGCGCCGCTCGCACTCGTCCTGCGTGAAAGACGGCCCCAGGTAAGAACCTTTCATCAGGTCGGTGCCGTTGCCCGGCAGCTTGCGGGGTTGGCCCTTGTACATGTGGTACGCGACCAGCGCGGCACCGAGGGCACCGCCGGCATCGCCGGCCGCGGGCTGAATCCAAATGTCTTCGAACTGACCGTCGCGCAGCACTTTGCCGTTCGCAACGCAGTTCAGCGCCACCCCCCCAGCCAAACAGAGTTTCTTGAGACCGGTCGCGCGGGCGATCGAGCGGGTCAGACGCAGCACCACTTCCTCGGTGACGGCCTGGATCGAAGCGGCCAGGTCCATCTCGCGCTGCGTCAACTTGTCTTCCGGCTTGCGCGGCGGCCCGCCGAACAGCTCGTCGAAACGAGCATTGGTCATCGTCAGGCCGGTGCAGTAGTCGAAGAAATCGAGATTCAGCCGGAACGTGCCGTCCGGCTTCAGGTCGATCAGGTGTTCGAGGATCTTCGCCGCGAACCGTGGTTGACCGTAAGGAGCGAGCCCCATCACCTTGTATTCGCCCGAGTTGACCTTGAAGCCCGTGTAGTAGGTGAACGCGGAATACAGCAGCCCGAGCGAATGGGGGAAGTGAATCTCCCGCCACACTTCCAGCGCGTTACCCTTTCCGTGTGCAAGCGAGGTCGTGGCCCACTCGCCGACGCCGTCCATCGTCAGCACCGCGGCCTCCTCGAACGGCGAGGCGAAGAACGCGCTGGCGGCGTGGCTCAAGTGATGCTCGGAGAACAGCAACCGCTGCGCGACGTCTTTACGCGTGCCGCGCTTCTCGAGTTCCCTGGTCAGCAGCGTCTTGAGAAAGAGCTTCTCCCGTAGCCACACCGGGATCGCCATGCTGAACGACTTGAATCCGCGCGGCGCGAACGCCAGGTAGGTCTCCAGCAGGCGTTCGAACTTCAGCAACGGCTTGTCGTAGAAGACGACGTGATCCACGTCGTCCAACGTCACGTTGCCGGCGCGCAGACAGTAGTCGAGCGCGTGCGCAGGAAACCCCGGATCGTGCTTCTTGCGTGTGAAGCGCTCCTCCTGCGCGGCGGCGACGATCTCGCCGTCCCGGATCAGGGCCGCAGCGCTGTCGTGATAGAAGGCCGAGATGCCGAGGACGTTCATCAAGTCAGAACAGCGTGTAGATGAATGGCGCCACGGCCGAGCCTTTGGCGAGCACAAGCAAGCCGCCGAGTAGGAACATCACCAGAAGGATGGGCAGCAGCCAGAACTTCTTGCGCACCCGCATGAAGCGCCACAGTTCGAGCAGAAGATTCATGGATAGGCTCCTTAGAACTGATCCGGAAACGAGTCGGGCTTCGGCCCCGGGGGCCGACGCTCGATCCAGTAGCTTTGTGTTTGCGTATCGAAGCGCAGTCGAAGCGGGTCCTTGCCGAGGAGCCGCATCAGAACGCCCATCGGCGTGATGACGGCGAAGAACATGATCCCGAGAACGATTGGGCTGACTATGCGGTGAAGCAACAGCCCAAAACGCGTCCAGAGCCTGTTGAGCGGCGCGAGCAGGCCGGGCGCGAGGAAGGCGGCCGCGGCAAACGCAGCGCAGACGGCAAGACTCCAGAGCCGGATCGGGCCGCCGAACAGCAGCGGGTACGTCGCGATGATTAGAAAGACGGTCGCGAAAACAAGCCCGAAAGCGCGATCCGACGAGCCGTGAACCTCGTCGCCGCGTTGCAGCGACTCATGGGTAATCGCTTCGTTGCGCCTTCTTTCGGGGGTCTGAGAGTCGCGTGGCATCCTGTGGCCGATAGATTGGGCTGCGATCCGAGGGCGAGGCATCATAGTCCAGGATCGTCCAAAGAAAAGCGCGAAAAGTCGGTGCGCAGTTGCGTCCCTGCGCTCGAGTAGCGGAACGTGGCGGCCCGACGGTACGAGCCCACTTGCACTCAGCCGACGCGGCCGCATGCGGGTTGCGCGGCGCAACCGACCGTCGGACACGGGGTAGAAGAACCGTCCGCGCTCCAGGGTCCGCCGCTGGCAACGGACAGCGCGCCGTCTAACGGACTAGCAGCATGAGGTGAGCGGCCACCGTTGCAGCGCACTCATAATCGCCATCTCAGGCCGGCTAGGGGGCGAAGCCTTGCGCCAGGGGCCATAGAGCAAGCGTCGGTTGTTGTGGAGGGTGATTATGGCGCGTGCAGACTCGGGGCGATTGCTTGCCATCGTCGCGGCGCTGCTGCTGGGGGGATTGGCGGCTTGCGGAGGTGAGACCGCGGCTCCGGTTGTTTCTCTGGATGCCGAACCTTCCGTCGTAAGCAGCGGCGCCAACGCCGTACTGAAGTGGTCGTCGAAGGGCGCGACGTCGTGCACAGCTTCGGGCGCATGGTCCGGCCAGCGGCCAACCTCTGGGTCGGAGTCAATCGGTCCGTTGTCGGCGACCGGTCGTTTCACGTTGACCTGCGTCGGCAGCGGCGGAAGCGAGTCGCGCTCGGTGACGATCGAAGTCACGCCCGTGTCACCGGCGGCGCCTACCGTCTCACTGAGCGCCACCCCGACGACCGTCGAAAGCGGCGGCTCTGCAACGCTGACGTGGTCCTCGACGAACGCTGCGTCCTGCACGGCCAGCGGTGCTTGGTCCGGCGCGCGGTCGACCACGGGTTCAGCGTCGACGGGGCCCTTGGGCGCGACAAGTGCGTTTTCGCTGACCTGTGCTGGCCCTGGCGGCACGGCGACGCAGTCGGTGACCGTCAGTGTGGTCAATTCTCCGCCCCCACCGGCACCCACACTCTCCTTGCGAGCTGAGCCGACCACCGTCCCGAGCGGCGGCGCGTCGACGCTAAACTGGACGTCCACGAACGCTGCGGCTTGTGCGGCGTCGGGCGCGTGGTCCGGCGCAAAGGCCCTATCCGGTTCGCAGTCGACGGGTCCCCTGACCGCAGCCAGTACCTTCACGATGTCGTGCACCGGGACTGGCGGAACGGTTACGCAGTCGGTGACCGTGAACGTGAACGCAGCGACTCCGCCGGCACCGACGCTGACCTTTAGCGCCAACCCGACGACGGTGACGAGCGGAGCCGCGGCGACGCTCACTTGGTCATCAACGAACGCAACGGCGTGCACGGCTTCCGGTGCGTGGTCCGGCGCAAGGGCGACGTCCGGATCTCAGGCGACCGCACCGTTGACAACGACCAGCACCTTCGTGCTGACCTGCTCGGGAACGGGGGGCGAAGTCTCGCGGTCGGTAACCGTGACGGTTTCGCCGCCGTCGGCGCCGACCGTTTCTCTGGTCGCCAGTCCGCTGACGGTATCGAGTGGCGCGGCTTCGACGTTGACGTGGAGCTCGACCAACGCAACGAGTTGCACCGCGAGTGCGTCGCCCGCGAACAGTAACTGGGGCGGCACGAAGCCGACCAGCGGTACGGCGAGCACCGGACCGTTGACTGCGTCTAGCAATAGCTTTTCGTTGAGCTGCAGCGGTCCGGGCGGCACCGTCGAGCGGTCGGTCACGGTGACCGTAGCATCGTCGGGAAGTCAGTACGGATTGGACTTTCCTGGCAGCGCCGCCGTTGCCCAGACGATGCGCTTCCGTTTCCTGAATCCGTTAGCCATCTATCCGGCGACCTACATCTGGCGAGCTTATCCCCGGCGGCAGGCCGGCTACTACACGACGTTTTTCTGGGGCAACGACGGTTCCATGTACTGGGCGGACGGTTCCGTCGATTCGGTCTACGGTGCGCACCCGTACCCGAACCCGGCACCAAACGGCACCAATCACGACTGGGAGATCGCTGCCGAGGGAGGAGACATCGTGAACGGCCGGGTCGAATATGACCGCTGGCACACGCAGGCGCTGGTCGTCTGGGCCGATGCCAGCGGCAGAAAGCACCACGTCTTCTATTGGGACCTACCCAACACCGACCCGAGCCGTCGCGTCGAGTATGTGGCCTCGGCGAGTTACGGCAACCGCATGCCGCCGGTCCCCGCGCTGACCTGGGGCGACGCTCCATGGGCTCCCGGGCAGGAGGTGTACAACGGCATCCTGCGCGGAATCCAGATCTACTCGACCAATCTTTCCCTCTCTGACATTCTGTCCGAAGTTAACGCGCCGCTATCTACTGCCGCGGGTGCCGCAAACGTTTGGTACCTGAACTTGAATCCCACCCCGAGCGACATTTCGGACAAGTCGGGCCGCGGGCACCATCCGCAGTGGGTGGGCACCGAGCGCCCGCGCCTGTGGATCGGCCCCTGATACCGCCTCTCGATCGGTCGTTAGTCGAATCCGACCGCGGGTACGCGCGCCTTGAATGACGCGGCGGGCGGGCCGCTCGCTATCATGCAGAACGCGCGTTGCGGACGGCGGCAAGGCCGGTCGAGCGGTCGCTTGATTGCGCCATCCGCAGACGGCTGGCGAGGAGACGGAGGATGGCGTAGTGGTCCGGGTACATCGGCTCGCGAGCGCACTGATCGCCGCTGGGATCTCTGCTTCGTGCGCGCGCGATGAACCGCGCCCGATCGTCACGCTGATCGCCGAGCCGTCGATCGTGACTGGCATCGGCTCGACTCGCCTGAAATGGAACTCGGCGCGCGCCAAAACATGTACGGCGTCCGGCGCTTGGTCCGGCACTAAGGCCGCTTCTGGCTCCGAGACCGTCGATGCGATCGCGTCCCCTCGTACCTTTTCGATCACCTGTAGCAATCGCGGGGGAGCGGAAACCAAGTCCGTCACCGTTTACGTCCAGTCGGCGCCCCCGCCAGCGGTGCCCTCGGTGTCGTTGCGTCTCGATCGCAGCGACGTCGATGACGGCGCGTTAGCGACGTTGGAGTGGACCTCGGACAATGCGACGTCTTGCCGCGCGTCCGGTGCTTGGTCGGGCGCCAGGGCAACAGCGGGTGGGGAGACGATCGGTCCGGTTCGAGGCAGCCAAGTGTTTTCCCTATCCTGTAGCGGGCCGGGCGGTACGGCTTCTCAGACGGTGGCGGCTCGGACCGATGGCGCGGCGCCGCTGCCTCCGCCGCCCGAGGTGACGTTGAGCTTGGATCGAATGGTGGTCATGAGTGGAATCGCGGCCTCGATCGCGTGGTCAGCCACGCGATCGAGTTCGTGCGTCGCTTCTGGCGCATGGTCCGGCTCGAGGCCGGCAGCGGGCTCAGAGTCGACAGGGCCTCTTTACGCGAGCAGCACATTTTCGCTTTCCTGCACGGGCCATGGAGGCACCGTCTCGCGGACTGTCGCGATTCACGTGAGCGCGCCGCCGCCTCCTGCGCCGACGCTGACGTTCGCCGCCGTTCCCAGCGCGATCCGCAGCGGAGAGACCGCGACGCTGGGCTGGACAGCCAGCAATGCATCGAGCTGTGTGGCGAGCGGCACATGGAGCGGGACGAGGCCTGCAGTCGGCTGGGAGACCGCGGGTCCGCTGACAACTCACCGGAACTACTCGCTAACCTGCGTCGGTGACGCCGGAGCGGTGACGAAGTCGCTGACGGTCTTTGCGAATTCCGCCGCAGCGCCGACGGTGTCCCTACGCGCCGATCCGGTTCGATTGGCTGGCGGTGCAAGCGCGACTTTGACGTGGCATGCGTCTAACGCGCATATCTGCGAGGCCCATGCGGATACGTCCGAGTCGAAGTGGGGCGGCAGCAGGCCCTTGGCGGGAAGTGAGAACACGGGTCCACTGACGCCGTCGACACACACGTTCTCGTTGACATGCACCGGTCGGCATGGGACCGCCAGTCAGTCCGTGCTCGTCGCGGTCGGTGAAGCGACGACTCTGACCGGTCTTGACTTTCCGGGCAACGCAGGGGTTACGAGGACGCTTCGCTTTCGGTTCCAGAATCCTCTGCCGATCTATCCGGCGACGTATCTCTGGCGCGCGTATCCGAGGCGGCAGGCGGGGTACTACACGACGTTCTTTTGGGCCAACGACGACGGACAGAACAACCTGAATACCGTGCTGTGGCTTCCTGGCGGAGACGCCGACAGTTACTACGGCGTCCACCCGTATCCGAACCCCGCTCCCGGCGGCACGAATCACGACTGGGAACTCTCGGTGGAGAGGGAGGACTTTGTCAACGGCAAAGTCGTTTTCGACCGTTGGTATACACAGGCACTGGTGGTTTGGGCCGACGCGCAAGGCAACAAGCATCACGAATTCTACTGGGACCTGCCGAACACTAGCCCCAACCATCGCGTGGTCCGCGTGTCTGATCCGAGTTGGGGTACTCGCTTGCCCCCGTTCCCGGCCTTGACTTGGGGCGATGCGCCATGGGCTCCGGGCGAAGAGGTGTTCCACGGCGTGTTGCGCGGGATCCAGATTTACTCAACCAAGCTCTCGCTCGCGGACATCCTGACCGAGGCGAGGTTCCCGCTGTCCACCGAGGCCGGTGCTGCGAACATCTGGTACCTGAACCTCGATCCGCGACCCGACGACATTGCAGACAAGTCCGGGCGTGGCAACCATCCCTCATGGGTCGGCGACGAGCGCCCGCGACTTTGGACGGGACCGTGAACGTGCCGTAGCGTTCGCCGGCCGAGCAAGCCGGCAGGGAGAGGCGCGCGCTACACTCGGTCCTTGGCCGGTGCCGTTTGACCTACTTTCGCGGTTGCTGAGCATCGCTGACGCCCCGGCCGCCGCGAGCCCGCGGGTCCGGCTCGCGCTCGCTACCGCGCGGAGTTCGCGGCTTTGCATCCGTCGCGAGCGGCTGCAATCCGCGCCGTCCGTGCAGGCGGAGTTCCAAGTCACGACTGCCGGTCGTTGTGCGGCCGCGGGATCCTGCTGCCGAAGCTTTACGGGAACAAGAAATGTCTGGCGAGATCGTTCGTGGGATGACGCGTGGCGCCGCGTGGATGGTGCTGTTCAAGGTCATCGATCGGCCGCTCGGGCTGATCAGCACGCTGATCCTTGCGCGGCTGTTGCTGCCGTCCGACTTCGGTCTCGTTGCCATGGCGATGTCGGTCATCGCCGTGATCGAAATGGCAACGTCATTCAGTTTCGAAGCCGCCCTGATCCAAAAACAGCAACCGCAGCGGGAGCATTACGACACGGCTTGGACTTTGAATGTCACCATCGCGTTCGTCTGTGCGGCGGCTACGGCCTCGCTGGCACCGGTCGCCGCACGCTACTACGCCGAGCCGCGTCTGACCGAAGTGATGGTGGTGCTGGCCGCGGGTTGGCTCGCCTGGGGATTCGAGAACGTCGGCGTAGTGGATTTTCGTCGCCAACTGAACTTCCGCCGGGAGTTCTGGTTTCTCGCCTCCAAGCGCTTGGTTGCCTTCACGATTACCGTGACCGCAGCGCTGCTGTTGCGTTCGTACTGGGCGCTGGTCGTCGGTATGGTGACCGGGCGCGTAGCTGGTGTCTTGATCAGCTATGCCATGCATCCGTTCAGACCGCGGTTCTGCTTGAGGGCAAGCCGCGAACTGTTGTCTTTCTCCGGCTGGATGCTGGCCACGAACCTCCTCGGGGCCGCTGTTTCGCGGCTGCCTCACTTTGTGCTTGGCCGCGTCTACGGCGCCCAGGCGCTTGGCGCCTACACGGTGGGTGCCGAGTTCGCGCAGATCGCCCACACGGAGCTGGCGGCGCCGGTCAATCGCGCTTTGTTCCCGGGTTTCTCGCGACTTGCCGAGCGCGTGGACGAGTTTCGTCGCGCCTGCGTTGGCGCGACTGCGGTGAT
>DATLZG010000565.1:0-2478 GCA_035574095.1 Burkholderiaceae bacterium
TGATGAAGACCGCCGGCTGCAAGCTGGTGGAGGTCGGCACCACCAACCGCACGCACGCGGGCGATTTCGCCAATGCGTTCAGCGCAAAGACCGGACTGGTGGTGAAAGCGCACGCGTCGAATTACGCGATCACCGGTTTTACCGCCGCGGTGCCGGAGCGGGAGCTGGCGCGGATCGCGCATGCGCACGGCGTGCCTTTCGTCGTCGATCTGGGCTCGGGCGCCTTGGTCGATCTGTCCGCTTACGGGTTGCCGCGCGAACCGTTGCCGCAGGACGCGCTGGCCGCCGGCGCCGACGTGGTCACGTTCTCCGGCGACAAGCTGCTGGGCGGACCGCAGGCGGGCATCATCGTCGGCCGCGCCGAGCTGATCGCGAAGATCAAGCGCGACCCGCTGAAGCGCGCCTTGCGCGTCTCCAAGCTGACGCTGGCCGCGCTGGAAGCCACGCTGCGCATCTACGCCTCGGCGCACCGGCTGCCGGAGCGCCTGCCCACGCTGGCGTTGCTGGTCCGCCCGCAGGAGGAAATCCGCGCCGCCTGCGAGCGCATGCTGCCGGCGTTCGCACGCTTCGCCGGGCCGGGCTTCATTGCAGCGACCGCGGCGTGCGCGAGCCAGATCGGCTCGGGCGCGCTGCCGGTCGAGCGGCTGCCGAGCTGGGCGGTGGTACTGACGCCGGCGGCGGCCAAGGGCGCCGGCCGCGCTTTGCAGCAACTGGCGCGACGGCTGCGCGTGCTGTCGGTGCCGGTGCTCGGCCGCGTACAGGACAATGCGCTGTGGCTGGATCTGCGCTGCTTGCGCGACGAACAGGCGCTGCTGCGGCAGCTTGCCACGGCATCACCGGGAGGCGGAACGCCATGAAGCGGATGCGCACGACGATCGCGATGGCAACCGCCGCGCTGCTCGGGGCGTGCGGCGTTTTCGACGATGACGAGCCCGAGGTGATCGAAGTGCGAACGCAACCGACTCCGCTCGCGGTGGCGCTGCCCGCCGCGGCGACCGAGGTCGGCGCGGGTTGGGCGCATACCTGCGCGGTGCTCGCCGGCGGCGCGCTCAACTGTTGGGGCGGCAACCAGGCGGGGCAGCTCGGCAACGGCGGGGCGGGCGTGCCGTGCGTCGAAGGATATTCGGTGTGCAGCAATGGCCCGGTGGCGGTGAGCGGCACCACGGTCTGGACCCGCGTCGCCGGCGGCTACCTGTACACCTGCGCGATCGACAACGCCGGTGCTGCGCGCTGTTGGGGTGCGGGCCGGCGCGGGCAGCTCGGTGATGGCAACCTGGCCGGCAGCAGCGTGCCGGTGGCGGTGGCGGGCGGCCTGACGTTCTCGCAGTTGAGCGGCGCGATGGGCGGGGATCTGGCCTGCGGCATCGCCGGCGGCAACGCGCTCTATTGCTGGGGCACCGGCTACTACGGCCAGTCGGGCATCGGGGGCTACGGTCAGACGGCGGCCACGCCCTATCGCGTCGGGCCGGCGCAAAGCTTTACGGCGGTGGCCGTCGGCGAGATCCACGCCTGCGCGCTCGACAACGCAGGCCTCGCCCACTGCTGGGGCTCGAACTACTACGGACAGGTGGGCGACGGCACGCGCGTCGATCGCGGCGTGCCGACGGTGACGCTGGGCGGCCGCAGCTATACGCAGATCGTCGCCGGGCTCGCGCACACCTGCGCGCTGGATGCCGCCGGTGTCGCCTATTGCTGGGGGGCGGGCGGGCAGATCGGCCGTGCGAGTTCGACCAGCGCCGACCGCAGCGTGCCGACCGCGGTCGACGGCGCGCAGCGCTTCGTGCAAATCGCGGCCGGCGGCTGGCATACCTGCGGCATCGATACCGGCGGCGCGCTTTGGTGCTGGGGCGACAACACCTACGCGCAGTTCGGCGACGGCGGCGGTGCGGCGAGCCTGTCGCCGCGCGCGATCGCCGGCATGCCGCCCTTCGTGCAGATCACCGCCGGCGGCGCGCACACCTGCGGGCGCACCGCCGCCGGCGCGGTCCATTGCTGGGGCGCCAACACCTACGGGCAGAGCGGACGCCTGCCATGATCGTCGGCACCGCCGGCCATATCGACCACGGCAAGACCTCGCTGGTGAAGCGGCTGACGGGCCGCGATACCGATCGGCTGCCGGAGGAGATCAAGCGCGGCATCTCGATCGAACTGGGGTACGCGTACGTGCCGCTTCCCGACGGCACGGTGCTCGGATTCGTCGACGTGCCGGGGCACGAGAAATTCGTGCACACGATGGTGGCCGGCGCCACCGGCATCGACTTCGCGCTGCTGGTGATCGCCGCCGACGACGGCGTGATGCCGCAGACCGACGAACACTTCGAAATCCTGCAACTGCTGGGCGTCACCGCAGGCGCGATCGCGCTGAACAAGATCGACGCCGTCGCCGGCACCCGCATCGACGAGGTGCGCGCGCAGATCGCCGCGCGCCTAGCCGGCACGCCGGCGGCGCGCTGGCCGCTGTTTCCGCTGTCGGCGGTC
>DATLZG010000566.1:0-9009 GCA_035574095.1 Burkholderiaceae bacterium
ATCTGCCTGCGCGCGCGCGTGGCCACGCGGTCGGCGAACGACCGCGGGGCTGCGACGTTGTACTGCGCATTGATCGAGCGCATGCGTCCCTAAGGCCTTACGCGCCTCCGGCTAAAGAACCGCAATCCAAGACCGCGCCCCACTTGATGTTGCGCGCAGCGAGTCGGTACCCGCGCAGCCGGATCGTGTCGTCTTCAAGCTCCACCCGAACATCCGTGTTCACATAGAACTTGCTCCATGCGTTGCCGATCTGCACCGGTTCGGCAGTTGCAGGGGCGAACAGTGTCGGGCACCTGGATTCGAGCTGCGCGAATCGCAAGCGGGCGGCGTCGCGCTGCACGCGCCATTCCTGGGGCGGCGCAATGCGCTCCGTTGGGCAGAAGGCGAAGAACCTGAAAGGAGCATCCCACGTCAATTGCATGCGCTCGCCGTCGCTGCGCTTTCTCAGGCTGGCGAGCCCATCAAGTCGCGCGTACTCGCACGCCTGCAAGCGTGGCCGCAGACCAAACGGCGCCAGCAACGACTGCAGGCGATCCGATTCCGGCAACAGCGGGTTCGCGCCGGCGTCCAGCGCGTTAATCTGGAACGTCACCCAGACGCGGTCGCCGTAGGCATCTATCAGGCGCTTGACGCGGCTGCCTCCCGGGCCATCGGGTGCGATCGCGTTCTGACCGACCAGGTTGACGAAGCCCGCGCGCGGATCGGCAAGCGCGGCGAAGAACGCTGCCGGCTGCGGGTCGAGCGAGAGGTAAAGCGCCTGCCGCCGCGCGAAGCCTTCGGGCAGCGAGATCGAGAACCACCCCTTCTCCGGCCACGGTACTTCGCTCCAACGGCGATCCGCCGCCACCAAGAGTCCCAGCGATTGCACCGTGAGCACGCCGGCGACCAGATAGAGGCGGACGCGAGCCGACACACACACCATCGCGACTAGCCACGCCACGAGCGGGCCGCACACTATCGCCAGCGGCATCAGATAACGACCGTTGCCGCTGGTCGCCACCCAAGCGGTGAAACCGATCCAGAACGGGACGAGCAACTTGATGCCCGGGCGCAAGACCGCGGCGGGCGTCGACGTGCGCGCGGCGCTGCCTCGCAGCACGGGACCAAGCAGGACAAGCAAACTGAGGACCCCGGCGACGGCGAACCGCACGTCCGGCGCGCAGGTCTCGGTGTAGACGTCGGCGCGCGGATCCGCCATCAGGAAAGGCCGTGCCGCAAGCTCCAGTGCACTTTGGGGGAGAAAGCGTTCGTGCTTTAACGAAACGGCCGCAAAGTCGGGCGACTGGAAGACGGCGTTGAAAAAAGGGAAGAACGGATTGCCGAATTCGCGCCAGAGGAGATAACTCCAGTATCCGCCCGCCAGCAGGAAACCCAACGCGCAGCCTGCGGCGAACAGCACTATTTGCACAAGCCGCGCCCGCCAAGGTGATCCGGGGACCCAGCCTGCGGCGACGGCGCAGGCCACCACGTACGGTGCATTCGTCAGCTTCAGCGCCGTCGCGACTCCCATCAACGCCCCGGCGGTCAAGACCATGCCCCAATTGCGGCTGCCGGCTTTGAGGAGGAGCAGCACCGCGGCCACCGCCGGTAGCGACACGAGCACGTCGTTAAAGCTGCTGCCGAGCTCGACCAGAAAAACCGGCGCCATCGCGGCGAGCACCACCCCGACGATCCGCAGCCATCGGTTTTCGCGCCCCGGTAGCAGCACGGCCGCCAAGCGGTGCGCGAGCACCAGGTTCGCCGCGTGCAGCAGGGCCAGCGTTGCAGCGACAAAGAGCGCAGGCCAGCCCGTCTTCACCAGCGCGAACAGCGGGACGAAGCTATACGGATTGAGGTAGCTCTGGATGCTCGCCGCGAAGAAGTCCTGATCGAAGCGATCGGAGAGAGCGGCAAGCCCCGCGTAGACGTGGTAGTTGAGTTGGTCCCAGTTGTGATCGTGCCCGGCCAAGAAGGTGAAGCCAATCGCAAACAGCCCCGCGAACGCAGCGACAAGGCTCGTTTCCACAACATCGGAAGCCAGCCGCCGGCGTCGGGCTGAGTCGGGCTCGGGCCTGGCGAAGACGAACCGCTCGTTCAAGCGAAACGTCAGGGGGGCGACCGTCAGCGCCGCGGCCGCGAACGAGGCAGCGCCGGCCAACGCCGGTTGCAGCGACCCCCATGGAACTCCGTACCGCAGCGCGACCGCGAGCACGGAGGTCAATGCAGCACCGATGCTCGCGACGAGCACATAGCGGGCGCAGTTCGCTGCGCGCAAGTCACGCGGCATGCGGGCGAACGCGTATCGGGACTGCAGGCGGTAACCGATCGCTACGGCCACCGCATACATGGCGAGCACTGAAAACCAGTAGGCGACCGCCGTGTCCGGCATCACCCGTCCGATCAGATCGCGCGCGGTGACTGTAGCGGCGCCGAGCAGTGAACCGATCAGAACGAAGCGCGCGAAACGGCGCGCAACTGTCGAGCCGCGCGACTTGAAGAAGACGCCTACGCTCGTGGCGATCGCGTCATCGGGCGCTGCGGATGCCACGTTCGTCGCTCGAGTGCTCGGCCAAGGCCGTACGAGGTCAGCGACACTCGTGTGCCGACGCCACTCGATCCTTCGACGCGACCGAGAACGTGTGGCCACGCGCAAGCAGATCGACGACGAACGCGGAGAAGCTCAGCAGCGCGCCGCTGGTCATCAACGTGACTGCCGGAATCGCGGCGCGCATCACCAGTGATGGATCCAACTCCCGAAACTGCAGGCCAGCCCAGTCGTAGAGCGTCGCGACCGCCAGAGTGAACCCGGCGATGAAAGTCACAACTCCGGTCACGAGTCCCTGCTCGAGGGGGATCTGCGCCAACCAGGCCACGTGCGACGGCACCGCGGGAATCAAACCACGCGTATGTGCGGCCATGTGGGAGATCACCGAGAAGGCGAAGAGCTGCAGGCCAAGAATCGCCGCCGCCGCCGCGTAAAGCATCGTGTGGATGTCGAACACGATCCCGCCGATGTGCAGCGGCCCGGCAGAAAGCAAGGCAATCAGAAACCAACCAACGAATAACAGCGACACACCCGGGTACAGAAACAGCCAGCGCGGGCAATGCAGCAGCAGGAACCGCAGATGACGCCAACCGTCGCGAAAGCTTCTGAGGTGCGGCGGCCGACCGCGCCCATCGGGGCGCAAAGTCGTCGGCACTTCGGCGATACGCAGCCGGGCCAGCGTCGCCTTGACCACCATCTCACTTGCGAACTCCATGCCGGTGCTACACAGGCCGAGGGCCAGGATGCGCTCACGCTGGAACCCGCGCAGGCCGCAGTGGAAATCGCGCACCGGGCTCTTGAAGAACAAGCGGCCGATGAAACTGAGCACCGGGTTGCCGACGTAGCGATGGTGCCAAGGCATGGCTCCCGGCGCGATCCCGCCGGCGAACCGGTTGCCCATCACCAGTTCGTCGCCCGCGCGCAGCCGCTCGACGAAAGCATCCAGGCGCTCGAAGTCGTAACTGTCGTCCGAGTCGCCCATAATCACGTATCGGCCGCGTGCGGCTTCGATGCCCGCCAAGAGCGCAGCGCCGTAGACCCGCTTCGCCACCGGCACGACGCGCGCACCCTCGCGCGTCGCGATGTCCTGCGAGCCGTCGGTCGAACCGTTGTCTGCGATGAGCACTTCGCCACGAATACCGTTCCTACGCAGGAAGGCTCTTGCTTTGCGAACGCACGTTCCGACGGTCAGAGCCTCGTTCAGACAGGGCATCAGGACGGTCAATTCCAGATCGCCCGCACATGAATAGCCAGCATCCATCGCAGCCCTTTCCGTCACGCACAGGAAAAAAGGAAAGGGGGCGGAAGCCCCCTTTTTGGTTTCGGACGATCAACCAATCAGTTGTTGAACCCTGTCTTGGAGCGGTTGCAGTTGTTCCCTGACGACTGCCCGGTCCACGTAATCGTACCGCCCGCGGTGCTGGGAAGGTTTGCCGTCAGCCTCACAATGCAGCCACCGAGCTGCGTAACGTTCGTTCCATTCAGGGTGATTCGCGGGTTAACTCCGGATGCGTCGACACTCACGTCGACCGTGCCGCCAAAGCGGGTGACATCGACGATCGACGGAATCCAGCCACCGGACGTCAATTCGCTATCCGAGTCGCAGTTGGTTGCGGAGTTGTCGTTGTTCTGCACGCATTCAGCGATCGCGGCCTTGATCGGTGCGACCGATTGGACGATGTCCGACCACCGCGTCCGCGTCACGTAGTCCTGATACTGCGGAATCGCGATCGCCGCCAGGATGCCGATGATCGCCACCACGATCATCAACTCGATAAGGGTGAAGCCGCGCTGCACGCGGGCCAATTGACGCTGGATCATTGAGCCACTCCTGTTGGGGGGAAAACCGGCACGTCGCCGATGCCGGAACTATGTCCAAGTTCCGTGCCAGCCGAAACCGTGAGGAAAGATGGCGAAAATGCCCAGATTCGGCGATTCGCGCAGTGCGTCGTGACGCTTTTGGTCACCACCGCTGACGAATTGCGGCACTCGCCCAGCGGTTACGCCTTTTGGCTGATGCCTGCTTCTAGGTCTGCGCCCCGGGGTTGCAGAACTCCATCTTCACCCCGGCCAGTTCGATGATGTCCTTGTCGCGCAACGGATGCGCGGCGGAGCCGAGGTTGGCGCCATTGACGGTGGGGAACGTATCGCCTTCGACGTGGGCGATGAAGTAGCCGGTGGGCCGGCGCGTGATCACCGCGACCTGATGCCCCGGCCGGCCGATGGTGGTCAGCGCCTTCACCAGCGCCAGCTCGCGGCCGGCGTTGGCGCCGGTCAGAATCTTGATCGTCGCCGCGGCGGGCTGCACCGCATCGGTCGCGGCGCTGCCCGGCTGTCGCACCTGGATCGTCGCTGGTCCCGGGCCGTAGAACTCGCGGCGCAGCGGCTGCGAGGTGTCGATATCGACTTCAGATTCGTTGCCGGCACCGTCGGCGAGAAACTTGAGCCGGTACTTGCCGATCTCGATTACGTCGCCGCTCTGCAGCAGATGCTTTTTTACCGGCTGGCCGTTGACGGTGGTGCCGTTGGTCGACCCGAGGTCTTCCAGATAGACGTCCGAGCCGGTGGTAAAAACGACGGCGTGCTCGCCGCTGACGGCGAGGTTGTCGATCACCAGATCGTTATGGGAGCGGCGGCCGATCGTCGTGCGTTCCTTCGCGAGGTTGACCTCGCGCAGCACGACGCCGTCCAGGCTCAGCACGAGGCGCGGCATCTTGTCTCCAGGCGTTTCCGAGCGATGCTCGCAAATTCTGCCAGCGCGTGCGAGCCCTTGCCAATCAAGCTTTTGTCCGGCCGCATCGATCAGCGCACCGGCGGCACGCCGGACGCGTCGCGCACGCCGACCACGACCACCGAGACGTTATCGCGGCCGCCGGCTTCGTTGGCCAAGTCCACCAGACGCCGCGCGCCTTCGTGGACGTTGCCGTCGGCCGCCGCCAGCAGACCGCCGATCTCGGCCGCGTTGATCATCTCGGTCAGACCGTCGGAGCACAGCAGTAGCAGGTCGCCCGCCTCGATTGGGTAGTCGTGCACCTCGGGGTCGATTTCTGCGCTGGCACCCAACGCCCGGGTGACGAGGTTTTTCGCCGGCAGCAGGCGCGCCTCCTCCTCGGTCACCATGCCGGCGTCGAGCAACTCCTGCGAAAACGAGTGGTCGCGCGTCATTTGCTCGAGCTGGCCGCGCCGCATGCGGTAGGCGCGCGAGTCGCCCGCGTGCGCGAGCCACAGCCGGTCGCCGAGCAGCCAAGCGACCACGATCGTCGTTGCCATGCCCTCGAACGCCGAGCTGTTCAGCGCGGCGCGAAAGATGGTGGAGTTCATCGCGATCAGCCGCTCGCGCAGCACGCGCGCCGGATCGAACACAGTGCCCGCCTGGCGCGCGGATCCGAGCGCGCACGGCAGTTCGGCGAGCAGCGTCGACACCGCCATCGTGCTGGCGATCTCGCCGGCGTTGTAGCCGCCCAGACCGTCGGCGAGGATGAACAGACCTGCGTCCGGATCGGCGCCGACCGCGTCCTCGTTCAGCGGCCGCACCTGGCCGGGGTCGGTTTTCAGGGCGAAATCCAAGGTGAATGGCATTCGTGCGCGCGGTGCGTTCGTTCAGCGGCGGTCATCCGGTGGCGGACCGCGCCGCCCGTCGCTGCCGTTCCAGCCATTTGGCGACGACGATGACCGCGATTGCGCCGGCCGTGCTAGCTACGTATTCGACCCAGGGCTCGCCAGGCAACTGCGGCTTGAGGATCGGATCCCCGACCATCAGCCCGCCAGCGATCCAGCCGAGCAGCCCGCCGCCCAGGATGATGATGATCGGAAAGCGGTCGAGCAAGCGCAGGATGATCTGGCTGCCGAAGACGATGAACGGCACGCTGACCAACAGCCCGAACACGACCAGCCCGAGCTGGTGTGCCGGGTCCGCTTGTTCGGCTACACCGGCGATCGCGACCACGTTGTCCAGCGACATCACGAAGTCGGCCACGATGATGGTCTTGATCGCCGCCCACAGCTTGTCGCTCGCCTGGATGCCCGCGTGATCGTGGCCCTCGGGCGGCGGTGCGATCAGCTTGACGCCGATCCACAGCAGTAGCGCGCCGCCGACCAGCTTCAGCAACGGCACGCGCAGCAGCGCCACGGCGAACGCGATCAGGATCACGCGCAACATGATCGCGCCGGCGGCACCCCAGAAAACCGCGAGATTGCGCTGCTTATGGGGCAGATTGCGCGAGGCGAGCGCGATCACGACCGCATTGTCGCCGCCGAGCAGGATGTCGATGATGATGATCTGGACGATGGCGGCCCAGTCGAGCGTCGCGAACCAGTCCGCCACCTCGCCCATCGCCTCTCCCTGACCGCGCCGTGCCGCTACAGCACGCTTTTCAGCAGTTTGCCGATCTCCGATGGATTCTTCGTGGTCTTGATGCCGCAGGCTTCCATCACGGCCAACTTCTCCTGCGCCGTGCCTTTGCCGCCGGAGATGATGGCGCCGGCATGCCCCATGCGTTTTCCCGGCGGCGCGGTCACGCCGGCGATGAAGCCCACCACCGGCTTTTTCATGTGCTGCTTGACCCAATGCGCGGCGGTCTCCTCGTCGGTGCCGCCGATCTCGCCGATCATCACCACGGCGTCGGTGTCCGGATCGTCGTTGAACAGCTTCAGCACGTCGATGTGCTTCAGCCCGTTGACCGGGTCGCCGCCGATGCCGACTGCGCTCGACTGCCCGAGCCCGAGTTCGGTCAGTTGCGCCACCGCTTCGTAGGTCAGCGTGCCGGAGCGCGACACCACGCCAATCCGGCCCTTCTTGTGAATGTGGCCGGGCATGATGCCGATCTTGATCTCGTCGGGCGTGATCACGCCCGGGCAGTTCGGACCCACCAGCAGCGTGCGCCGGTGCTGCTTGCGCATGCGGTCGCGCACTTCGATCATGTCGCGCACCGGGATACCTTCGGTGATGCAGATGACGAGGTCGAGGTCCGCTTCCACCGCTTCCCAGATGGCCGCAGCGGCGGCCGGCGGCGGCACGTAGATCACCGAGGCGTTGGCACCCGTTTTTTCCTTCGCCTCCTTGACGCTGGCGAAGATCGGAATGCCTTCGAAGTCCTCGCCTGCCTTCTTCGGATTGACGCCCGCGACGAAGCAGCTCCGGCCGTTGGCGTAGTCTCGGCAGGCGCGGGTGTGGAACTGGCCGGTTTTGCCGGTGATGCCCTGCGTGATCACGCGGGTGCTCTTGTTTATCAGGATGCTCATCGTTCTCCTCGCCCGCTCAGCCGCGCGCCGCAGCGACGACCTTCTGCGCCGCTTCGGCCATCGTGTCGGCCGGGATGA
This sequence comes from Burkholderiaceae bacterium, assembly GCA_035574095.1. Taxonomy (GTDB): domain Bacteria; phylum Pseudomonadota; class Gammaproteobacteria; order Burkholderiales; family Burkholderiaceae_F; genus JAKANT01. Next base: position 7,844 of record DATLZG010000566.1, read on the forward strand.
TTGGCAGACCGGACTCGCGCAGCATCTGCTTGCCGAGATCCTCGTTCGTGCCCTTCATGCGCACCACGAGCGGCACCTTCAATTGCACCGCGCGCGAGGCGGCGATCACGCCTTCGGCGATCACGTCGCAACGCATGATGCCGCCGAAGATGTTCACCAGGATCGCGCGCAATTTCGGGTTGCGCAGCATCAGCTTGAACGCCTCCGTCACCTTCTCGGTCGTCGCGCCGCCGCCGACGTCGAGGAAGTTGGCCGGCTCGCCGCCGAACAGCTTGATCGTGTCCATCGTCGCCATGGCGAGTCCCGCGCCGTTGACCAGGCAGCCGATGTCGCCGTCCAACTGGATGTACGACAGATCGAAGCGGCTGGCTTCGACCTCGGCCGGGTCCTCTTCGTCCAGATCGCGCAGCGCGACGATCTCGGGGTGGCGGAACAGCGCGTTCGAATCGAAGTTCATCTTGGCGTCGAGCGCGACCACACGGCCGTCGCCGGTCAAAATCAGCGGGTTGATCTCCGCCAGCGACGCATCGCACTCCCAGAAGGCCCGGTACAACCCCTGCAGTACCGTGCGCGCGTGCGCGATGCTCGCCGCCGGCACGCCGATCTTGGCCGCCAGGTCGTCGGCCTCGGCCGCGGTCAACCCGCGCTCCGGATCGACGTGGACCTTGTGGATTTTCTCCGGCGTATGGGCGGCGACCTCTTCGATGTCCATGCCGCCTTCGCTGGAGGCCATCAGGCAGACGCGCTGCGTGGCGCGGTCCACGACCATGCCGACATAGAGTTCTTTCTTGATGTCGGCGCCTTCCTCGACCAGCAGCCGGCGCACTTTTTGGCCCTGCGGCCCGGTCTGATGCGTGACGAGCTGCATGCCGAGGATGCTCGACGCGTGCGCCCGCACCTCCTCGATCGAACGCGCGAGCTTCACGCCGCCGCCCTTGCCGCGGCCGCCGGCGTGGATCTGCGCCTTCACCACCCACACTGGCCCGCCGAGCTGCTGCGCTACGGCCACCGCTTCGTCGACAGAGAAACAAGGCATGCCGCGCGGCACCGCGACGCCGTACTTCTTCAGGATTTCTTTGGCCTGGTACTCGTGAATCTTCATCGCTTGCCTTCCGCCCGCAGATGGGTTGTCTCGCGCGAGGCGTCGCCCTCGTCGCGCGGCAACC
>DATLZG010000567.1:0-7192 GCA_035574095.1 Burkholderiaceae bacterium
CACCAGGTGCGCGTCGGCGGCACCCAACGCGATCGCCTGCGCGTGCGCCGCCAGGCGCCGGTAGTCGAAGTCGGTGACCACGTCGCCGCTGACCGCGACGAACGGCGCGTCGCCGAGCAGCGGCCGCGCCTTCACGATCCCGCCCAGCGTCTCCAGCGCGTCTTCGGCGGCATCGCCTTCGCGCGAATAGACGATGCGCGCGCCGTACGCGGAGCCGTCGCCGAGCAACGGTGCGAACGAGTCCGCCAGGTGCGCGAGATTGATCACCAGCTCGCGAATGCCGGCCCGCACCAGCGCCTCGATCTGGTACTCGATCAGCAGCCGCCCGCCGGCGCGCAGCAGCGGCTTGGCGGTGCGGTCCGACAGCGGTCGCATGCGCTCGCCGCGGCCGGCGGCGAAGATCAGCGCGCGCATCGGTCGGTCAGGTGGCCACGGGTACCCACGGATTCAGACGGATCGCGATGAGGTCGTTTTCGCAATGGGCGCGAATCCGTGTTTCGCAACGGGCGCGAATCCGAGTCGACGCCTGGCGCGAGCGCATTCAAAACGTATACCCCACTTGGACCGCGACGCCTTCCAGCTCGTCGAACAGGCGCGCCAGCGGCGCCAGCGCGTTGTAGCGGTGCACGACCGCGCGCACATAGCGCACGAAGCGCGGCGTGTCGGCCAGATAGCGCGGCTTGCCGTCGCGGTAGTTGATGCGGGCGAAGATGCCGAGCACTTTCAGGTGCCGCTGCAAGCCCATCCATTCGAACGCGCGGTAGAACTCGGCGAAATCGGCCGCCACCGGCAGATGCGCGCGGCGCGCGGCCTCCCAGTAGCGGATCGTCCAGTCGAGCACGCGCTCCTCGCTCCAGCTGATGAAGGCGTCGCGCGTCAGCGACGCGATGTCGTAGGTGATCGGACCGTACACGGCGTCCTGGAAGTCGAGCACGCCGGGATTCGGTTCGGCCACCATCAGGTTGCGCGGCATGTAGTCGCGGTGCACGTAGACGCACGGCTGCGCGAGACAGGCATCGAGCAGCAGCCGGTACTGCTGCTCGAGCACTCCGCGTTGCCGGGCGTCGAGCTCGACGCGCAGGTGCCGCGCCACGTACCAGTCGGCGAACAGATCCAGTTCCCGCCGCAGCAACGCCTCGTCGTACGGCGGCAGCACGCCGGCGCGGCTCGCCCGCTGCCACTTCACCAGCGCGGCGATCGCGTCGCGATACAGCGCATCGGCATTTTCTTCGTTCAGGACGTCCAGGTACGTCTGCGTGCCGAGGTCGGTCAGCAGCAGGAAGCCCTGCGCGACGTCCGCCGCGACGATCGCCGGCACGTGCAGGCCCGCGTCCGCGAGCAGTTGCGCGACTCCGACGAAGGTCCGTACGTCCTCTTTCTCCGGCGGGGCATCCATCACGATCAGCGTGCCGCGCGGCTGCTCCGGCGCGTCGACGCGGAAATAGCGGCGGAAGCTGGCGTCGGCGGAAGCGGAGCGCAGCGTCGCGACGTCGGTGCGCACCGGCAACCGCTGCAGCCACGCGACGAGCGCGTCGCGCCGGGGGTCTGCGGTGCGCGGAGTCGGTACGTCCATCGAACGAGAACGAAGCGCGAAGAGTCCGTCCCTATAATGCCACGCACGTTTGCGCCGCCCCTGCGCGCTCGCGTTTTCTCTCAGCGCCTTGCACGTCCCTCCGCCGTCCCGGTCGAAGCGCCGTTCCTCGCTCGCCGCCGCCGCGACGGCACTCGCCGCCGCCTGCAGCGCGCATGCGCAGCTTCCGACCGACGAAGCGCCGCCCCCGCAGTTGCGACTCGAGCGCGCGCTCGGTGCCGGCCGCGCGCCGCAGCGGCCCGCGACGCCGACCTTCGTGCGTGCCGAGCGAGTGCGCGGCGAGATCGAAGAGTGGGTCGAGCTGGACGGGCGCGCCGAAGTGCGGCGCGAAGGTACCGTGCTGCGCGGCGACCGTATCGTGTACACGGTCGCCAGCGACGAAGCGCGCATCGAAGGCAACGCGCGCGTGTTCCGCGACGGCGCGGTGTTCACCGGTCCGTCGCTGCGATTGCGGGTCGACGCCGTGAACGGCGAGATGCCGGAAGCGAACTTCAGCTACGCGCCGCGACAGGGGCGCGGCACGTCCAAACTGATCGAGTTTCTCGGTCCCGAGCGCGTGCTCGCGCGCGAGGCGACCTACACCAGTTGCGCACCCGGCGACGACGCCTGGTGGGTGCGCGCCAACCGGCTCGAGATCGATCGCGGCGAAGAACTGGCGGTGGCCCGCGGCGCGGCGATCTATTTTCAGGGTGTGCCGATCCTGGCTTCGCCGTACTTCCAGTTTCCGCTCGGCGACCGCCGCCGCAGCGGTCTGCTGACGCCCAGTTTCGGCATCAACACCACGCTCGGTACCGAGGTCACCGTGCCCTACTACTGGGACATCGCGCCGAACCGCGACTACACCCTCGCGCCGCGGCTGATGAGCCGCCGCGGCGTGCTGCTGCAGAACGAGTTCCGCTACCTGGAGCCGACGTTCCGCGGCCGCATCGGCTACGACAACATACCGAACGACGCCGCCACCGGGCGCACGCGCGACAGCATCTCGGTGCAGCACGAATACGCGAACACGAGCGGCGTGACCGGCGGGCTGAACTACAACCGCGTCTCCGACGACCGCTTCTTCGTCGACTTCGGCAGCACGATCGTCAGCGCCGCGCAGGCGGTGCTGCCGCAGGAAGCCTTTGTCGCCTACAACCGCCGCTATCTGTCGAGTGCGCTGCGTGTATCGCGCAACCAGACGCTGCAGGACCCGCTGGCGCCGATCGTCAAGCCGTACGAGCGTGTGCCGCAGGTCACGCTGGCGAGCACCCGTTACGACTGGCACGGCGCCGACGTGGCGCTCGCCGTCGACGCGACGCGTTTCGCGCACCCCGCGCTCGAGGAAGGCGACCGCGTGATCGTCAACCCGAGCGTCTCCTATCCGCTGCTGGCTCCGGGGTGGTTCGTCGTGCCGAAGCTGCAGTGGCACTACACCGCATACGGGCTGGACCGCGAACGGCGTCCCGACAATCCCCGTCCGACCCGCAACCTGCCGTTGGCATCGCTCGACACCGGGCTGGTGTTCGAACGCGAGGGCAAGATTTTTTTCGGCGCGCCCAGTGTGCAGACCCTGGAGCCGCGTTTGTATTACGCATACGCGCCGTTTCGCGAGCAGTCACACCTGCCCAACTTCGACAGCGCGTTGGCGGACTTCAACTTCGCGCAGCTGTTCACCGAGAACATTTTCGTCGGCGGCGACCGCATCGGGGAATCGAACCAGTTGACCGCGGCGCTGGTGGCGCGCGTGTTCGATCCGGCCAGCGGCGGCGAACGGCTGCGCGCGGCCATCGGCCAACGCTACTACTTTGCCAGTCAGCGCGTGACGCTGCCCGGCGGGGCGCCACGCGAGGACACCGAATCCGACTTGTTGTTCGCGCTGTCGGGCTCGGTCGCGCGCCACTGGATCGCCGACGTGGCGCTGCAGCACTCGACGCTGCAAAAGCAGGTCGTGCGGCTGGCGGCGGCCTTGCGCTGGCAGCCGGCGCCGGCGTCGGTGCTCAGCGCCGCCTATCGGTACAAGATCGATGAATTGCGGCAGGTGGACTTCGCCGGCCAATGGCCGCTGACGGCACGACTGTACGGGGTCGGCCGCGCCAATTATTCGTTCCGCGACCGGCGCTGGGTCGAGACGCTCGCCGGCTTCGAGTACAAGGCCGACTGCTGGCTGCTGCGCGTCGCCGGGCAGCGGTTCGCCACCGCGACGCGCACCGCGACGACCGCCGTGTTCGTGCAGCTCGAACTGACCGGCCTGGCGAGCGTGGGCACCAGTCCGGTCGAGCAACTGCGGCGTAACATTCCCGGCTATCAGATGATCAACCCGCCGCCGCGCGAACCCGGTCGGTACGACTACTACGAGTAGCAATGAACATGCGCATCGAGCGCGCGCTGCGCGCTGTTTTTTTGTCCGTCGCCGTCACCGGCGCGCCGGCCTGGGCACAGTCCGCCGCGCCGGCCGGCGCGGCGCCCACGCCGACGGAGGCGCGACCGACCGCGCGCCTGCTCGACCGCGTGGTCGCCGTCGTCAACGACGAGGTCATCACCTACAACGAGTTGCGCGCGCGGCTCGCGATCGCCGAGCAGCAGTTGAAGCGGCAGAACATCGCGCCGCCGCCGCGCGCAGTGCTGGCGCGGCAGGTGCTGGAACGCATGATCGTGGATCGCGCGCAGTTGCAACTGGCGCGCGAGACCGGCGTGCGCGTGGACGACGCCACCGTCAACGCCACGATCGCGCGCATCGCCGAGCAAAACGGCATGACGCTGCCGCAGTTCCGCGAGCGCCTGGAGCGCGACGGCATCTCGTTCGCGCGCTTTCGCGAGGACGTGCGCGACGACATCATCATGAACCGCCTGCGCGATCGCGAGGTCGACAGCCGCATCCAGATCTCGGAGGGCGAGATCGACAACTTCCTGGCGGAGAAGGCGGGTGTGGCGGCCGGCAGTGTCGAGTACAACGTCGCCCACATCCTGCTGCGCGTGCCGGAGAACGCCTCGGCCGATGCGATCGAGGCCGTGCGGCGGCGCGCCGAGGAGCTGCTGGCGCAAGCGAAGGCCGGCGCCGACTTCGCCCAGCTGGCGGCCAGCTACTCGAACGCGCCGGAGGCGCTCGCCGGCGGCGAGCTCGGCTGGCGCACGGCGGAGCGGTTGCCGACGATCTTTCTCGAGGCCGTCAAGGACTTGAAGGCGGGTGAACTGGGTCCGATCGTGCGCAGCGCCGGCGGCTTTCACGTGCTGAAGTTGGTGGGCAAGCGGTCTGCCGTCGAGGGCAAGCTGGCCGGCGCGCCAGTGCAGCAGACGCGCGTGCGGCACATCTTGCTGCGCGTGTCGGAAGCCACGCCCGAAGCCGACGTGCTGCGGCGGCTCAACGACCTGCGCGAACGCGTCGTCAAGGGAGGGCAGGACTTCGGCCAGTTGGCGCGTCTGCACTCGGTCGATCCGAGCGCCACGCGCGGCGGCGATCTGGGCTGGATCTACCCCGGCGACACGGTGCCCGAGTTCGAGCGCGCGATGAACGCACTGGCGATCGGCGCCGTCAGCGAGCCGGTGAAAACGCCGTTCGGCTGGCACCTGATCCAGGTGCTGGAGCGGCGCACGGAGGAATCGCCGCTGGAGCGCAATCGCCTCGCGGCACGGATGGCGCTGCGCGACCGCAAGGCCGACGAAGCCTATCTGGACTGGCTGCAGCAACTGCGCGACCGCACCTACGTCGAGCTGAAGCTGGAGGACCTCTGAGGATCGCGATCACCACCGGCGAGCCGGCCGGCGTCGGCCCCGAGATCGCGCTCGCCGCGCTCGACGCCGTGCCGCCGCAGGTCGAGGCCGTGCTGATCGGCGATCGCGCGCTGCTGGCCGGCGCGCCGCGCCACACGACCGTCGAGCACGTGCCGCTCGCCGCGCCCGCCATCCCCGGAAAGCTCGATCCGCGCAACGGCGCTTACGTGCTGGCGACGCTCGACCGCGCGCTCGCCGGCGCACTGTGCGGAGAGTACGCGGCGATCGTCACCGCGCCGGTGCAAAAGAGCGTGCTGAACGCGGCCGGCGTGCCGTTCACCGGCCACACCGAGTATCTGGCGCAAAGAAGCGGTGCCAGGCAGGTGGTGATGATGCTGGTCGGCGGCGGGCTGCGCGTCGCGTTGGCCACCACGCATCTGCCGTTGGCCGCCGTGCCGAGAGCGCTGTCGATCGACGGCCTGACGGCGGTGCTCGAGGTGCTGCACGCGGACCTGCACGCCAAGTTCGGCATCGCCGCGCCGTGCATCGGCGTGTGCGGCTTGAATCCGCACGCGGGCGAGGGCGGCTATCTCGGGCGCGAGGAGATCGACGTCATCGCGCCGGCGCTCGACCGTCTGCGCGCGCGCGGCATGCGGCTGGAAGGCCCGCTGGCGGCCGACACCGTGTTCGTGCCGGCTAACGCGCGGCGCTTCGACGCCATCCTCGCCATGTATCACGATCAGGGGCTGGCGCCGCTGAAGTACGCGAGCTTCGGGCACGGCGTCAACGTCACGCTCGGCCTGCCGTTCATCCGCACCTCGGTCGATCACGGCACCGCGCTGGATCTCGCCGGCCGTGGACGCGCCGACGCCGGCAGCATGCGCGCGGCGATCGCGCTGGCGATCGAGCTGGCGCGGCGCCGCGCCGCTTGAACCGCGGCCCCGGCCGCGCCGGCGCACTTTCTGACGCGTTCTCCGAGGGCCGTGAACGACTCGCACCGCCCGCGCAAGCGCTTCTCGCAGAACTTCCTGCACGATGCGCATTACCTGGAGCGCATCGTCGCCGCGATCGATCCGCGCCCGGGCGACCGCATCGTCGAAATCGGCCCGGGGCTGGGCGCGCTGACCGCGCCCCTGATCGAACGCGCCGGGCATCTGACCTGCGTCGAAATCGACCGCGATCTGGCGGCACGGCTGCGCGCGCGTTTCAGCGCGCAACAGTTGACGCTGATCGAGGGCGACGCGCTGAAAATCGACTGGGCCGCGCTCGCCGCGCAGCAGCCGCAGCCGCTGGCCATCGTCGGCAATCTGCCGTACCACATTTCCACGCCGCTGCTGTTCGCGCTGCTCGCGGTCGCGCCGCGCGTGCGCAACCAGCACTTCATGCTGCAAAAGGAAGTCGTCGACCGCATCGTCGCCGCGCCCGGCGGCAAGGACTACGGGCGCCTGTCGGTGATGCTGCAGTTCCGTTACCGCGTGACGCGGCTGTTCGTGGTGCCGCCCGGGGCTTTTTCTCCGGCGCCCAAGGTGCAGTCGGCGGTCGTGCGCATGGAGCCGCTCGCGGCCACGGAGCTGCCCGCCGTCGATGCCGATGCGTTCGCGCGCGTGGTGGCCGCCGCCTTCGGCCAGCGGCGCAAGACGCTGCGCAACGCGTTGGCGCCGCTACTCGACGCAGCGCAGATCCGCGCTGCCGGGGTGGACCCGGCGGCGCGCGCCGAGACCTTGCCGGTAGCCGCCTTCGTCGCGCTGGCGCAGCAGGTGCGCTGATGAACCTCTGAAAACGTCGCGAGCGGCCCGAGGTTGCGCCGAGCAGGCGCAGGCGTAAAGGGGCGTACGTCGAGCGCCGCAGGCGCAGGATCGGGACGCGCAGTAGTCGTTCAGAGGTTCCCTGATCAGATTCGCGCGCGTTCCGCCT
>DATLZG010000568.1:0-5128 GCA_035574095.1 Burkholderiaceae bacterium
GGCAATCGCGCTGCCGCCGGCGGGGCGGCGGCGGGCTGCGAGCGGCGCGCGTTAAATTCGCCGCCGCGCTACACCAACGAACGAAGACGGGAGACGCCTTTCGATGCCGCGGTTCGCTGCCAATCTGACGATGCTTTTCAACGAAGTGCCGTTCCTCGACCGCTTCGAGCGCGCCGCGCGGGCCGGCTTCACTGCGGTGGAGTTTCTGTTTCCGTACGCGTATCCGGCGGCCGAGATCAAGGCACGGCTGCAGGGCAACGGGTTACGGCTCGTGCTGCACTACTTCCCGGCCGGCAACTGGGACGCAGGCGAACGCGGCCTGGCCTGTTTGCCCGACCGCACGGCGGAATTTCGCGCGAGCATCGCGCAGGCGATCGAGTACGCGACCGCGCTCGGCGCCCCGCAGTTGAACTGTCTGGCGGGCATCGCGCCGGCGGGCAGCGATGACGCGGCGTTGCGCAAGACCCTGGTCGCCAACCTGAAGTACGCGGCCGACGAGCTGAAAAAGGCGGGGCTCAAGCTGCTGATCGAGCCGATCAACAGCTACGACATCCCGGGCTTCTATCTGAACCGCAGCGCGCAGGCGCTGGCCCTGCTCGACGACGTCGGCGCCGACAACGCGTTTCTTCAGTACGACGTCTATCACATGCAGCGCATGGAGGGCGAGCTGGCGGCGACGATAGCCAAGCATCTGGCGCGCATCGCGCACATTCAGATCGCCGACAATCCGGGGCGCAACGAGCCGGGCACCGGCGAGATCAACTACCCGTTCCTGTTCGCGCATCTGGACCGCCTGAACTACGCCGGCTGGATCGGCTGCGAGTACAGACCGCGGACGACGACCGAGGCCGGGCTCGGCTGGTTGGCGCCTTACCGGGCCTAGGCGGCGCAGCGCGCTGCCGCCGGGGCCGATCGATTCGGACGCCGTATCGCCGCGCAAACAAATATGAATTGGACCGAATCGATCGCGGTTCCTACAGTGAAGCACGGGGTCGGCCTCTCCCGCGCGAGGCCGCCGCGTCATGCGCTGAAGGAGAACACCGATGAGTCGAACGAATGTCGCACTGCCCGTAGCGTGCAGCGCCGCCGCGTCGGCACGCGGCGACCGTTGCGGGCGACGCCCGCCCGCGCGACCCGCGTTGCTGCCGCGCGCGCAATGCACGCACCGCGTACGCGGGAGACGCAGCCAATGACGGCGCTGCCGCTGGACAGCCTTTCGACCGCGCCCGCAGCGACGCCGCGGGTCACCGAGATGCAGGTCATCCCGGTCGCGGGCCGCGACAGCATGCTGCTGAACCTGAGCGGCGCGCACGCGCCCTTTTTTACCCGCAACCTGCTGCTACTGAAAGACTGCGCCGGCCGCACCGGTGCGGGCGAGGTGCCGGGCGGCGAGGGCATCCGCCGCACGCTGGAAGACGCGCGCCCGCTGGTGCAGGGCCAGCCGATCGGCGCTTATCAGCGCATCCTGCGCGAGGTGCGCGAGCGCTTCGCCGACCGCGATGCCGGCGGCCGCGGCCTGCAGACCTTCGACCTGCGCACGACGATCCACGCGGTGACGGCGATCGAAGCGGCGCTGCTCGATCTGCTCGGGCAGCACCTTCAAGTGCCGGTGGCGGACCTGCTCGGCGAGGGCCGGCAGCGCGACGCGGTGCGCATGCTCGGCTACCTGTTCTATGTCGGCGATCGCAACAAGACCGATCTGCCGTACGCGTCCGCGCCGGACGCCGCCGACGATTGGCTGCGCCTGCGGCACGAGGAAGCGCTGACGCCGCGGGCGATCGTGCGGCTGGCCGAAGCGGCACAGGCGCGCTACGGCTTCGAGGACTTCAAGCTGAAGGGCGGCGTGCTGCGCGGCGAGGAAGAGGTCGAAGCGGTGATCGCGTTGCACGAGCGCTTCCCGCGCGCGCGCATCACGCTCGACCCGAACGGCGGCTGGATGCTGAAGGACGCGATCCGCCTGCTGCGCGATCTGCGCGGCACCCTCGCCTACGCCGAGGATCCGTGCGGCGCGGAAGACGGTCTTTCGGGACGAGAAGTGATGGCGGAGTTTCGCCGCGCGACGGGGCTGCCGACCGCGACCAACATGGTCGCGACCGAGTGGCGCCAGATGGCGCACGCGCTGTCGCTGCAGGCGGTCGACATCCCGCTCGCGGACCCGCACTTCTGGACCATGCAAGGCGCGGTGCGCGTGGCGCAGATCTGCCGCGACTTCGGCCTGACCTGGGGCTCGCATTCGAACAACCACTTCGACGTGTCGCTGGCGATGTTCACGCACGTGGCTGCCGCCGCGCCGGGCCGCGTGACCGCGATCGACACGCACTGGATCTGGCAGGATGGCCAGCGGCTGACGCGCGAGCCGTTGCGCATCGAAGGCGGCCTCGTGCGCGTGCCGGACAAGCCCGGCCTGGGCATCGAACTGGACCTGGACGAAGTGCAGAAGGCGCATCAGCTCTATCTGCGGCACGGGCTGGGCGCGCGCGACGATGCGGTCGCGATGCAATATCTGATACCTGGCTGGCGGTTCGACCCGAAGCGCCCGTGCCTCGTACGCTAAGGAGCAAACGATGCGAGAAAACCCTCTGCGCAGGATCTGGAAAGCCGGCGGCACCGCCGTCAACGGCTGGCTGGCGATCCCCAGCGCCTTTTCCGCCGAAACGATGGCGCACCAGGGCTGGGACTCGCTGACGGTGGACCTGCAGCACGGCGTGATCGACTACCAGACCGCGGTGACGATGCTGACCGCGATCTCGACCACGGCCGTCGTGCCGGTGGTGCGCGTGCCGTGGCTGGAGCCCGGCATCCTGATGAAGACGCTGGACGCCGGCGCTTACGGCGTGATCTGCCCGATGGTCAACACGCGCGAAGACGCGCAGAAGCTGGTCGCCTACACGCACTACGCGCCGCGCGGCACGCGCAGCTACGGGCCGATCCGCGCGCTGCTGTACGGCGGCGCCGACTACCCGCAGCACGCCAACGACACGATCGTCACCTTCGCGATGATCGAAACGCGGCAGGCGCTGGACAACCTCGATGCCATCCTGTCGGTCGAAGGGCTGGACGCGATTTACATCGGCCCGTCGGATCTGTCGCTGGCGCTGGGGTGCAAGCCGGCCTTCGACGAGGTCGAGCCGCCGGTGGCGCAGGCGATCGATCACATCCTCGCGCGGGCGAAAGCGCACGGCATCGTGGCCGGCATCCACAACGGCACGCCGGAAGCGGCGCTGGCGCGCAGCGCGCAGGGGTTCCAGTTCGTGACGGTCAGTTCGGACGCGCGGCTGATGGCGGCCGGCGCGCAGCAGGTGATCGGCCGCATGCGCGGCGCGCTCGGCGGCGGCGCCAGGTAGAGGGTCTCAACGGGAGGATTGCAGCGATGAAAGTCGGATTCGTCGGACTGGGCATCATGGGCACGCCGATGGCGGGCCATCTGATCAAGGGCGGACACGAGGTCTACCTGCACTCACGCCGCAGCGTGCCGCAGGCGCTGATCGACGCCGGCGGCAAGGCGTGCGCCAGCGGCAAGGAGGTCGCAACTCGGGCCGACGTCGTGATCACGATGGTGCCCGACACCCCGCACGTCGAAGACGCGCTGTTCGGGCCCAACGGCATCGCCGCCGGCTTGAGCCCGGGCAAGGTGGTCGTGGACATGAGCTCGATTTCCCCGCTCGCCACCAAAGAGTTCGCGCGCCGCATCCGCGAACTGGGCTGCGAGTATCTGGATGCGCCGGTCTCCGGCGGCGAGGTCGGCGCCAAGGCGGCGTCGCTGACCATCATGGTCGGCGGCACGCCGGCCGCCTTCGAGCGTGTCAAGCCGCTGTTCGAGCTGATGGGCAAGAACATCACGCTGGTGGGCGAGGTCGGCGCCGGCCAGATCACCAAGGTCGCCAACCAGATCATCGTCGCGCTGACCATCGAGGCGGTGGGCGAGGCGCTGCTATTTGCGTCCAAGGCGGGCGCCGACCCGGCCAAGGTGCGGCAGGCGCTGATGGGCGGCTTCGCCTCGTCGCGCATCCTGGAAGTGCACGGCGAGCGAATGATCAAGCGCACGTTCGATCCGGGCTTTCGCATCGAGCTGCATCAGAAGGACCTGAACCTGGCGCTTTCCAGCGCGCGCGCGCTCGGCATCAGCCTGCCGAACACGGCCACCGCGCAGGAGCTGTTCAACGCCTGCGTCGCGCATGGCGGCGCCAAATGGGATCACTCGGCGCTGGTGCGCGCGCTGGAGAAGATGGCGAACTTCGAGATCGGCCAGCACGCCCGGTAAACGTGGCGACGACGCCGGCACCTGTCATCACGAGGCGCGCGCTGTGCCGCCTCAACCCGAGGCGCACCCCTCAACATGCCATGACCTCCTCTCCTCGCTCATGAACCCACGCGAGTTGCTGCGCGCGATGTTCGATGCCGCGGTGGCGGCATCGCAGCCGGCGCTGGTGGTGCCGCGACATCTGCCGCCGCGGCCAAAAGGTCGGCTCGTGGTGCTGGGCGCCGGCAAGGCCTCGGCGGCGATGGCGCGCGCGGTCGAAGACCATTGGCCGCATCCGCTCGAGGGGCTGGTCGTCACCCGCTACGGCTACGCGGTGCCGTGCCGGCGCATCGAGATCGTCGAGGCCGCGCACCCGGTTCCGGACGCCGCCGGCGAAAGAGCCGCGCGGCGGCTGCTCGAGATCGCGCAGGGGCTGACCGCCGACGACACGGCGTTGTGCCTGATCTCCGGCGGCGGCTCGGCGCTCGCAGCGGCTCCGCTGCCGGGGCTGACGCTTGCCGACAAGCAGGAAGTCAATCGCGCGCTGCTCGCCTCCGGCGCTACGATCTCCGAGATGAACTGCGTGCGTCGGCATCTGTCGGCGATCAAGGGCGGTCGGCTCGCCGCCGCCTGTCATCCGGCCAAAGTGGTGACCTTGGCGATGTCGGACGTGCCGGGCGACGATCCGATCGACATCGCCTCCGGGCCGACGGTGCCCGATCCGACCACTTGCGCCGATGCGCTGGCGATCGTGCGCCGCTACGGGGTGACGCTCGCCCCGCACGTGCGCGACGTGCTCGAAAGCGGCCGCGGCGAGAGCGTCAAACCGGGCGACCCCCGGCTCGCGCAGATCGAAACGCACATCGTCGCGGCACCGCAGGCGGCACT
>DATLZG010000569.1:0-4927 GCA_035574095.1 Burkholderiaceae bacterium
GTTGTAGCCGGGCGGCAGTTGCAGCCAGTCGGCCAGCGACGCCGGCGTTTCGTTCAGTCCCAGCGCGAAGGTCGGGTACGAGCGCACGCGATAGCGGATGCGATCGGTGATCAGCTGCCTGGCGACCAATTGCGCATCCTCGGTGAAGCGCGGCGCGAGCGGCGTGCCGGCGGGCAGCGCCGGCATCTCCAGCGCGAACAGCCAGTCGCGCAGATGCGGTTCCAGCGTCACCGTGTAGTCGATGGCGGAGCCGGCTTCGGCGCGCAGTTCGAGCGGCGGCGGCGTCACCGTGCGGTTGCGCAGGGGCATCCAGGTGCGGCCGGTGAAGTAGCCGAACACGGGGCCGCGCCAGTACAACTGCTCGTTGGGCGGCGGCGCGGTGTCGAACTGCGCGCGCAACGCGATCTCGTTGGAGCGCAGCAGACGGTTGATCGCGCCGGGGCTCATCGATTCGGACAGTCCGGTGCGGCTTTGCGCGTCGCCCGGCAGCCCCCACAGCGGGCCCGACAGGCGCGGAAACAGCACGAACATCGCCGCCGCGAGCGGCAGCGACTTCAGGAACACCAGCCCGACCAGCCGCGCCTTGCGCTTGGCCGGCAGGTCGGCATCGACCAGATTGACGCTCACCAGAACGAAGAACAGCAGCAGCACGGCGAGCACCGTGAGCGCGGCGATCGGCAGGCTCTGGCTGAACAGGTACTGCGTCAGCAGGATGAAGAAGCACAGGAAAATGACGACGAAGACGTCGCGCCGGGCGCGCATCTCCAGCAGCTTCAGCCCCATCAACAGCAGCAGGAAGGTCACGCCGGCGTCGCGCCCGAGCAGCGTGCCGTGCTGCAGCCACACCGCGCCCGCCGCGCCGGCGAGCAGCGGCAGCATCGCAAAGCGGCCCGGCAGGCTGCCGCGCGAAAGCGTCAACCACAGCCGCCACAGCCACAGCAGCAGCACCAGCGACGCCGCCCACCACGGCAAATGTTCGAAGTGTGGCGCGGCGACCAACGCGACCACCGCCAGCAGCACGAGGTTGTCGCGCCGTTCGCGCGCGGCGCTCGAAACCTGCGGCTGCACGAACCCGCTGCCGGCTTCGCGCAGCGACTGCCAGACGCGGTGCGGGCGCAGCCGTTCGACGCCGTGGGCGGCCATCGGCTCAGCCCCGGAAGAGCGCGAGCGCGGTCAGGCAGCGCGCGCGATGTTCGGCGCCGGCTGCCGGGGCGATCGTTTCGTTCGGCAAGCGCAGGCCGTAGCGCAGGTGCGCGGCTTCGGCGTCGAGCACCCAGCGCGCCAGCCGCGCCAGGCGCAGTTCGAGGTCCATCGTCGCCGGCGTGGCGAAGAAGTCGAGCACCAGTTCGCCGCCCGCATCGGCTTCGAACAGCTTGACCGACAGTTCGTCGGAGCGCGCCGCCAGCTTCCACGCGATCATCTTCTGCGGGTCGCCGTCCTGGTACGGCCGCACGCCGGCGAAGTCCTCGCCGCTGGACGCGAGCCCGATGCCGCGCTCGCCGCCGCCCAGTACCGCCGGCAGCGGCGGTGCATCGTCCTCCGGCTTCGGGTACACGATCGCTTCCAGCGCCGGCCGTACGTAGGCCCACGCCTGCCACAGCCCGAACGGATACACGGTGCGGATGCGCACGCGCGGACACGCCCGCTTGCCGCGCCGCCGCGTCGGCAGCGGCAGCCGGACCGGCTGCGTGCTGGCGGCGGGCACGTCGGTCCACGTGCCGGGCGCCGGCGACTCGTGGCGGAACAGGCCGCCGTTGCGACGGCGCGTCGGCAGCACGAACGAGAAGTTCAACGCGTAACGCGCCTCCGGTGTCGGGTTGCGCACGGCGAACTCGAACGACAGCGCATCGCCGGCGAAGACCGGCTCGGCGCGCAGTGCGCGCACCGTCAGCCGCGCCAGATTGCGGTGCGTGTGATACATGCCGACCACTGCCATGCTGCCGACGAGGAAGGTCAGCACGAAGCCGAGCTGCAGACCGTAGTTGATCGAGCCGACCAGCAGCACCAGCATCGCGGCGGCGAACAGCAGGCCGGCGCGGGTCGGCAGGATGTACACGCGCTTGCGGTCGAGCAGCACCTCGCCGTGCTCGACCGCATCGCGCCCGGCGATCCAGGCGCCGATGCGGATCGACAGTGGATGGGTGGTGATGCTCAAGTCCGCTCTCCGTTGTCCGTGCATTCCTGTGCCGCGTGCCGTGCCGGATGGTCGACCGTCAACCGTCGACGGACGACGGTCAACGGTCAAGGCACCTTCACCGCGGCGATCAACTGCGCGACCAGCTCCTTGCCGTGCAGCGCGCGGCCGCCTTCGCGGGTGGCGGCGTGCAGTCGATGACCGGCCACCGCCGGCAGCACGTTCTGGATGTCCTCCGGGATCAGATGGTCGCGGCCGTCCAGCCAGGCCCAGGCGCGCGCCGCCGCCAGCAGCGCCAGCCCGGCGCGCGGGCTCAGCCCCTCGGCGTACTTGCCCGAGCTGCGCGTGTGCGCGAGCAGCGCTTGCACGTAGTCGAGCAGCGCGTTGGACGCATGCACGCGCTTGACCGCCTCCTGCGCGGCCAGCAGATCGGCCGGGCGCCCGGCCGGCGCCAGATGCTTGAGCATGTCGCGGCGCGGCTCGCCGGCCAGCAGCGCGCGCTCGGAGGCGCGGTCCGGATAGCCGAGGCTGATGCACATCAGAAAGCGGTCGAGCTGCGACTCGGGCAGCGGAAAGGTGCCGACCTGGTGCAGCGGATTCTGGGTCGCGATCACGAAGAACGGCTGCGGCAGCGGGCGCGACAGGCCGTCGACCGAGACCTGGCTTTCCTCCATCGCCTCCAGCAGCGCGCTTTGCGTCTTCGGGCTGGCGCGGTTGATCTCGTCGGCCAGCAGCACCTCGGTGAAGATCGGTCCGGGATGGAAAACGAACTGGCCGTTGGCGCGGTCGTAGACCGAGACGCCGATCACGTCCGAAGGCAGCAGATCGCTGGTGAACTGTATGCGCCGGAACGGCAAGCCCAGCGAGATCGCGATCGCGTGCGCCAGCGTGGTCTTGCCCACGCCGGGCGCGTCCTCGATCAGCAGGTGGCCGCCGGCGAGCAGGCAGGTCAGGCTTTGCCGGATTTGCAGGTCCTTGCCGACGATCACCTGACCGATCTGCGCGGCGCATTGGCGGAGCTTGTCCAGCATTAGACTTGGCTCAAAAAACGAACGATGGACTTGGAGACGTGCCCGAGGAGACCGTGCGTACCGGCTACTACACCCACCGCGCGTGCGCCGCGCACGAAATGGGATCCTGGCATCCCGAGAGCCCGGAGCGGCTGGCGGCCATCAACGACCATCTGATCTCGGTGGGCCTGGCCTCGCATCTGGCCCACCTCGATGCGCCCGCCGCGCCGCTCGAAGCGGTGACGCGCGCGCATGCGCCCGAGTACGTCGCGCAACTGCAAGCCAGAATACCAAAGCGCGGCTACGTGCCGCTCGATCCGGATACCTCGATGAACCCGGAGAGCTGGGAGGCCGCACTGCGCGCGGCCGGCGCCGTGATCGATGCCACCGACCGCGTGCTCGCGGGCGAGCTGGACAACGCGTTCTGTGCGATCCGCCCGCCCGGGCACCACGCGCGGCCCGCAGCCGCGATGGGCTTCTGCCTGCTGAACAACGTGGCGATCGGCGCGCTGCACGCGCTGCAGGCGCACGGCTTGCAGCGGGTCGCGATCATCGACTTCGACGTGCATCACGGCAACGGGACCGACGAGCTGTTTTCCGGCGACGAGCGCGTGCTGATGGCGAGCTTCTTCCAGCACCCCTTCTATCCGTACACCGGCGCCGAGAATCCGGCGAAAAACATGGTCAACGTGCCGCTGCCGGCCGGAACGCGCGGCGACGTGGTGCGCGACGTCGTCGAACGCATCTGGCTGCCGCGCCTGGAAGCCTTCGAGCCGCAGATGATTTTCATCTCTGCCGGCTTCGACGCGCACCGCGAGGACGACCTCGGCCAGATGGGGCTCGTCGAAGCCGATTACGCGTTCATCACGGACCGCTTGATGAAGCTGGCGCAGCGCCACGCAAAGGGGCGCATCGTCAGCTCGCTCGAAGGCGGCTACAACCTGAGTGCGCTGGCGCGCAGCGTGGCCACACACGTGCGCACGCTCGCCCAGCTGTGAACGGCCGACGCTAGGAAAGACCATGCCGAGCAACATCTTCGATATCGGACTGGACCGCAACGCCGCCAACTACGCGCCGCTGACGCCGCTGACGTTCCTGGAACGCGCCGGCTCCGTCTACCCGGAGCTGCCGGCGATCGTGCACGGCCTGGGCAGCGGCGCGATCCGCCGCACCTGGCGCCAGACCTACGCGCGTTGCCGGCAATTGGCGAGCGCGCTCGCGGCACGCGGGCTCGGCCGCGGCGACACGATCGCGGTGATGCTCGCCAACACGCCGGAAATGGTGGAGGCGCACTTCGGCGTGCCGATGGCCGGCTGCGTGCTGAACACGATCAACACGCGTCTGGATCCGGCATCGATCGCGTTCATGCTCGAGCACGGCGAGGCGAAGCTGTTCTTCGTCGACCGCGAGTTCGCCGCCACCGCGCGCGCGGCGCTGGCGCAATTGAAGCGCCCGCCCGAAGTGATCGACGTGCTCGACCCGATCTACGACGGCCCCGGCGAGCGGCTGGGCCGCCTCGACTACGAAGCCTTCATTGCCGCCGGCGACGCGGACTTCCCCTGGCAGCCGCCGGCCGACGAATGGGACGCGATCGCGCTCAATTACACCTCGGGCACGACCGGCAATCCGAAGGGCGTCGTCTATCACCATCGCGGCGCGTACCTGAACGCGGTGTCGAACATCCTGGTGTGGGCGATGCCGCACCATCCGAAGTATCTGTGGACGCTGCCGATGTTCCACTGCAACGGCTGGTGCTTTCCGTGGACGATGGCGGCCAACGCCG
>DATLZG010000570.1:0-2849 GCA_035574095.1 Burkholderiaceae bacterium
CGGTCTTGCCGCCCGGCTTGACCGCCTTTTTCGCCGCCGGCGCTTTGACACTTTTCGCGGGCTTCTTCGCCGCGCTCGTCTTGACGGGCTTCGCCGCTTTCTTCGCGGGCGACTTTGCTTTGCCTGCCATCCTGTTCCCTCTTGTTGCCGAGTGCCGACCGCCGCTGCACGGAACCGTGTCAGCGGGCCAGGCAAGCTTCCAGACCCTTGAGGATCGCCTCTTTGGGCAGATTGCGGCCGATGAATACGATCTTGCTTTGGGGCCTCTCGTCCTTGCCCCACGGCCGACCCACGTCGGCGCCCATCAGCATATGGACGCCCTGAAAAATCATCCGACGGTTCGTGCCGTCCATGAAAAGCACGCCTTTATACCGAAGCATGTCCTGCCCGTAAACCTGAGTCAGCGCGGACAGATACTCCTCGAACCGCGCCGGGTTGAACGGCCGCTGCGATTGAAAGACGAACGCCTGGATCGCATCGTCATGGTGGTGATGATGCCCGTGCCCGGAGCCGTGTTCATGATCGTGATCATGGTCGTGCCGCGCCCGCACCGCGTCCGGATGTTCGGCGGCCAGGAATTGGGGGTCGATCTCCAGGATCGCATTCAGGTTGAAGCCGCGCACGTCCAGGATCTCGGACAGCGGCACCTGCCCCATGTGCACCGGCCGGATCGGCGCGCGCGGGTTGATGCGGATCAGCCGCGCGCGCAGCGATTCGACCTCGTCGGCGTCGACGAGGTCGGTCTTGGATAGCAGAATCCGGTCGGCGAAGCCGACTTGGTTCTGCGCCTCGGGCTGCGCGTCGAGCGTCGCATGGCCGTGCTTGGCGTCCACGACCGTCAGCACCGCGTCCAGCAGGTAGTACTCGGCCACGCCGTCGTCCATGAAGAACGTCTGCGCCACCGGGCCGGGATTCGCCAGCCCGGTGGTCTCGACGATCACGCGTTCGAACGCGACTGCGCCGGCTTCGCGCTTGGCGCGCAGCTCGCCGAGGATGCGTGCCAGATCGCCGCGCACCGTGCAGCAGATGCAACCGTTGTTCATCTCGACGATCTGCTCCTGCGTTTCGGTCACCAGCAGCTCGTTGTCGATCCCTTCCGGACCGTACTCGTTCTCGATGACCGCGATGCGGCGACCGTGCTGCTCGCTGAGGATGCGCTTCAGCAGCGTCGTCTTCCCGGCGCCGAGAAAGCCGGTGAGCACGGTCACCGGAACCATCGCGTTCTGCTGCTGCATGCGGGCTCGTCCGCGGAGGAGGGGCGTTTACGAGGGGCGCGGATTGTAGAAGAAATCGACGGCCCCGGCAGCGCCCGGTCCGCTGCTACATGCGCCGCAGCAGCAGCCCCTTCAAGTACTCGCCTTCCGGGTGCGTCATCGCCAGCGGATGGTCCTCGCCGGCGCCCAAGCGCCCCAGCATCTGGCAGTCGATGCCGGCGTCGATCACCGCGCCGGCGACGATCTTCTGAAACAGATCGACGTCGATCGCGCCGGAACAGGAAAACGTCAGCAGATAGCCGCCCGGTGCGAGCAGTCGCAGCGCGTTCAGGTTGATGTCCTTGTAGGCGCGCGCGGCGCGCTCGACGTGGCGATGGCTGGCGGCAAACTTCGGCGGATCGAGCACGATCAGGTCGAACGACTCGCCGCTGTCGCGCAGCGCGCGCAGCGCATCGAACACGTCGGCCTGCCGCCAGCGTGCGGCCGCGTCCGGCAAGCCGTTGAGCGTCCATTGCCTCTGTGCCAGCGCAAGCGCCTCGGCCGACGTCTCGATCGACAGTACGGCAGCCGCCCCGCCCAGTGCAGCAGCGAGCGAAAAGCCCCCCGTGTACGCGAAGCAGTTCAGAACGCGCAGTGCGCGGCCGGCCGCGCACCGCTGCGCCAGCGCGTAAGCGAGCCGGCGATTGTCGCGCTGGTCGATGTAAAAGCCGGTCTTGTGGCCGCGCCGCACGTCGATCAGATAGCGCACGCCGTGCTCTTGCACGTCGATCAGCTCCGGCGGCTCGGCGCCGCGCACCGAGCCGCTGGCGGGCGCCAATCCCTCGCGCTGCCGGGTCGCACTGTCGGAGCGGTCGAAGACGTTGCCGCAGCCGGTGGCCTGCACCAGCGCCTCGATCAGTGCGTCGCGGTTGGCCTCGGCGCCGGCCGCTTGCAATTGCACGACGAGCTGTTCGCCGTAGCGATCGGCGACGAAGCCGGGCAGACCGTCGGCTTCGCCGAAGACGAGCCGCACCGCATCGGTCTGCGGCGCCAGATGCGCGCGCCGCGCCACCGCCGCGCGCACGCGGCCGGCGAACCAGGCGGCGTCGATTTCCTCCGCTTCGACGAACGACCAGCAACGCGCGCGCAGCGTGGAGGCCGGCGCATAAGCGGCCCACGCCAGCCAGGCGCCATCCGCGCCGCGCACGGCGACCAGGTCGCCGGTCTGCGGCCGGCCCAGCACGCGCGCCACCGCGGTGTCGTAGATCCACGGGTGGCGCCGCGCGAGCGAGCGTTCCTTGCCCGCTTTGAGCACGAGCTCGCCGGTCGGCTTCATGCGCCGCCCGTCACGCCTTGCGCTTGGCGCGCGGATGCGCGGCGTCGTACACCTGCGCCAAGTGCTGCCAATCGAGCTTGGTGTAGATCTGCGTGGCCGCGATGCTGGCGTGGCCGAGCAACTCCTGCACGGCGCGCAGGTCACCGCTCGACTGCAACAGGTGCGACGCCATCGAGTGCCGCAGCATGTGCGGGTGCACGTGCACCGGCAGGCCGAGCCTGCGCGCCAGCGCCGCGACGCGTACCTGCACGCCCCGCGGCGAAAGGCGCCGCCCACTGGCGGAAAGAAAAAGCGCGCGCTCGTCGCCGCCCGGCCGCAGC
>DATLZG010000571.1:0-2338 GCA_035574095.1 Burkholderiaceae bacterium
TGCAGGTTGTGGATCGTCGCCAGGCGCGCGCCGAGGATCTCGTTGACGCGCTGCAGGTGGTGCAGATAGGCGCGCGTGAAATGCGCGCACGTATAGCAGGTGCAGTCCGGGTCGAGCGGGTCCGTATCGTCCTTGTAGCGGGCGTTGCGGATGCGGACGTCGCCATGGCGCGTGAACAGATGGCCGTTGCGCGCGTTGCGGGTCGGCAGCACGCAGTCGAACATGTCGATGCCGGCGGCGATGCCGTCGAGCAGATCCTCAGGCGTGCCAACCCCCATCAGGTAGCGCGGTGCCGCGCGCGGCAGCCGCGGCGCGACGTGCGCCAGCACACGCAGCATCTCGGCCTTCGGTTCGCCGACCGACAGCCCGCCGATCGCGTAGCCGTCGAAGCCGATGTCGATCAGGCCGGCGAGCGACTCGTCGCGCAGCCGCTCGTACATGCCGCCCTGCACGATGCCGAACAGCGCGTTGCGGTTTTGCAGCCGATCGAACTCCGCGCGCGAGCGCCGCGCCCAGGCGAGCGACAGCCGCATCGAGGCGGCCGCCTCCTTCTCCGTCGCCGGCCGGCCGTCGATCGCGTACGGCGTGCATTCGTCGAATACCATCGCGATGTCGGCATCCAGCACGTGCTGGATGCGCATCGATTCCTCGGCGGTCAGCAGCAGCCGGTCGCCGTTCACGGGCGACGCGAAACGCACGCCTTCCTCGCTGATCTTGCGCAGCGCGCCGAGCGAAAACACCTGAAAGCCGCCGGAGTCGGTCAGGATCGGCCGCGACCAGCCCATGAAGCGGTGCAGGCCGCCGTGCTTGCCGATCACCGGCAGGCCCGGCCGCAGCCAGAGATGGAACGTGTTGCCGAGCACGATCTGCGCGCCGAGTTCTTCCAGCTCGCGCGGCGCCATCGCCTTGACCGTGCCGTAGGTGCCCACCGGCATGAATACCGGCGTCTCCACCGTGCCGTGCGTCAGCCGCAGGCGGCCGCGGCGCGCGCCGCCATCGGTGGCCAGCACTTCGAACTGCAGGCTCATCGTGCGCGCTCCAGAAGCATTGCATCGCCGTAGCTGAAGAAGCGGTAGCGTCGTTCGACCGCGTGCGCATA
The DNA here is from genome assembly GCA_035574095.1 of Burkholderiaceae bacterium. Classification (GTDB taxonomy): domain Bacteria; phylum Pseudomonadota; class Gammaproteobacteria; order Burkholderiales; family Burkholderiaceae_F; genus JAKANT01. The sequence continues at coordinate 1,100 of DATLZG010000571.1, forward strand.
AGCGCTGCGGATGCGCTGCAGCCCGGCGAAGGCCGCCACCAGCATCAACAGCGTGGAGCGCGGCAGATGGAAATTGGTCAACAGCCGGTCGACGATCTGGAACTCGAACCCCGGCAGGATGAACAGTTGCGTTTCGGCCGCGCCCGCGCAGACGCGGCCGTCGCGCGCGGCCGACTCCAGCGCCCGCACGCTGGTGGTGCCGATGGCGGTGACGCGGCGGCCCTGCGCGCGCGCCTCGTTGATGACTTGCGCGGCGGCGGCGTCGATCCGATACCACTCGCTGTGCATGCGATGTTCGCGCAGGTTCTCGACCCGCACCGGCTGGAACGTGCCGGCGCCGACGTGCAAGGTGACGAACACGATCTGCGCGCCGCGGTCGCGCAGCCGCGCCAGCAGGGGCTCGTCGAAATGCAGCCCGGCGGTGGGTGCGGCCACCGCGCCCGCCTCGCGCGCGAACACGGTCTGGTAGCGCGCGGCGTCTTCGGCGCCGTCGGCATGCGCGATGTAGGGCGGCAGCGGCACATGGCCGATGCGCTCCAGCGTCGCCAGCACGTCGGCGTCGAACTGCAGCTCGTACAGGTCGTCGCGCCGGCCGGTCACCGTCGCCGCGACCGCCTCCGTGCCGGATTCGAACCGCAGCCGCGCGCCGGGCTTCGGCGCATGGCTGGCGCGCAGCAGCGCCCAGGCGCGGCGCGGCGCTAGCACGCGTTCGATCAGCGCCTCGATCCGGCCGCCGCTTTCCTTGCGCCCGAACAGGCGCGCCTTGATCACTTTCGTGTCGTTGAACACCAGCACTTCGCCCGGCTCCACCAGCGCCGGCAGGTCGGCGACATGCAGGTCGGTCAGGCGCTCGCGCTCGACGTGCAGCAGGCGGCTCGCGCCGCGCTCCGGCAGCGGATGCTGCGCGATCAGTTCGGATGGAAGTGCGTAGTCGAAATCCTCGAGTGTCGGTTCGCGCATTGGCTTGACCGGCCAGGCAGCGTCGGGGCGCGAAGGTTAGCAGCGCGCGCCGCGCGAAGGGCCGCGCCCGGCTGCCCACCGAGGCGCCGGAGCGCGTCGATCTACTCGGTTGCTGCTTCCAGCGCGATGCGGCGGCGCAGCTCGCGGAACCGCTCTTGGGGGTTGGGGCCGAACAAGGGGTCGGGCACGGCCGGCGCAGCCGCGCGCGCGGCTTCCCAGTCGTCGGCGGTCAGGTGTCGCGCGGCGCGCGGCAGGACCGCATTGTCTTCGGTGTGGAGG
>DATLZG010000572.1:0-3929 GCA_035574095.1 Burkholderiaceae bacterium
CCAGCCCCACTTTGCCGATGTAGTCGGTGCCGACGTAGTCGGCGGCGTCGGGCCAGGTCGCGATGCGCTCCTTGTCGGCCTGCGAGACGCGGCCGATGTAGCCGATCAGATGCGAGCCGATCTCGCCCAGCGGGTAGTGGCGGAACAGCCGTGCGCGCAGTTCCACCCCGGGGAAGCGGAACTTGTTCGCCGCGAAGCGCGCCACTTCTTCGTCGCTCAGGCGCGTGCGGATCGGGATCGAGTCGGCGCCTTTCAGCTCCTCCTGCAGTCGGCGAAAGCGGCGCCGGTCGCGCGGCGCGATCTCCACCACCTGCGTCAGCGCATCGATGACGGCGTTGACATCCGGCACCTGGCGCGGGTTGATTTCCAGCGTATAGGCCGAGTAGTTGCGCGCGATGATGCGTCCGGCGCGGTCCTTGATCAGCCCGCGGTTGGCCGGCACCGGCACGACCGCGATACGGTTGCTTTCGGCGCGCGCCAGGTAATCGTCGTGCTTGAACAGCTGCAGCCACACGAAACGCCCGGCCAGCAGCGCGAAGCACGCCGCCACGAACGCACTGGCCACGACGATGCGCGTGCGGAAGAAGAACAGCTCGCGTTCGGTATTGCGTAGAGCCCGCATCACGCGCGCATCCTAAATCGGTCGGGTCTCGTCGCGGTCGATCGGGCGCCGTTGCGGCGCCAGCAGCAGCCACGAAAAGGCCGGCCAGAGCGCGGCGCCGACGAGGCTCTCGGCGAAATACAGCCAGCCGGGGAAGGACGCGCCGACCCAGACCCGCACCAGCAGCGAAGCGAGCTGCGCCAACAGCAGCAGCGGCAGCACATGCACCGCCTGCGCGCCGAGCGGGAACCACAGGATGCGCCGGTGCAGCGAAATGGCGCCGTACGACAGCAGCGTGTACGCGAGCGCGTGCTCGCCGAACAGCGCCCCGTCGTGCACGTCCATCATCAGCCCGAACACGAACGCGGCGCCGATGCCGACGCGGCGCGGCTGCTGCACGTTCCAGAACACCAGCGCCACGGCGAGGAAGTCCGGCACCAGCGGCGTGCCGCCCCAGGGCAGCAGATTCGCGAACAGCGCCCCGGCCAGCGACAGCCAGATGAAGCCGGGGTTGACCGGCCGCAGCAGCACCTTCGGTCGGTAGCCGCGCGTCGCGGCGGCGGTCGAGGCGAGCTCGACCGGCTCGGCGCGGCGCGCCGGTCGCATCGCGAACGTGGCGAGCAGCGCGTCCAGCCAGCTCGGCCTCACTTTCGCCCCCCCTTGCCGCGCAGGTCGGCGTCGCGCCGTGGTGGCGGCGGCGGCGGCGGAATCTGCGTGCGGTCCGGCTGCAGCACTAGCACCGTCGCGTGGTTGTGCACGCCGGCCGCCGGCGCGAGCACGATGCGCGCGAACTGGTCCTTGGCGGTGCGCTCCACGCGCGTGACGGTGGCCACCGCGAGCCCGGGCGGATAGACGCCGTCGATACCGGAGGTAATGATCGTGTCGCCGTTGACCACGTCGGCGTTGGAGGCCATGAAGCGCAGGTCCAGCGTGCCCGGCTCGATGCCGCCGAAAGCCACGCCGCGCAGGCCGTTGCGCAGCACCTGCACCGGGATCGAATGCTCCTTGTCGGTGATCAGCGTGACCTCGGCGGTGAGCGGAAACACGCGCGTGACCTGGCCGACCACGCCGACGTCGTCGATCACCGGGCTGCCAAGCTCAACGCCGGCCTGACTGCCGGCATCCAGCACCAGCTTGCGCGAGAAGCGGTCACGGCTCTCGTACAGCACCTGCGCCAGGAGCGCGCCGTTGCCGATGCGGCTGCGCGCGCCGAGCAGCTTGCGCAAGCGCTCGTTTTCCGCCGCCAGCGCCTGCGCCTGCTGGACCGCTTGCGCCTGCTCGACGGCGGCGCGCCGCAGTTGCTCGTTCTCGCGCGTCAGGCTGGAGACCGTCGTGAAGAACTGGCCGATGCGGCCGGCCACCTCGCGCGGCAGCAACGCCGCCCGCTGCAGCGGATACATGACCACCCCGACGCCGACGCGCACGGTCTCCAGCAGCCGGGCGCGCGAGTCGACCACGATCAGCGCCACCGCGAGCAAGGAAAAGAAAGCCAGCCGCGCGCGCGCCGAGACGCCTTGATTGAACAGGGGCGGCGGACCGTAGTCCATCGAGTCGGGGCTCGGCAGTCGGGAGTCGGGTCAACGCGGGGCCGGTCGATCGGGCCGTGGCTGCCGACTCGCGACTCCGGACTGCGGGCGCGTGTCAGCCCGTAGAGAACGAATGGCCGAACTTGTCCATGCGCTCCAGCGCGATACCGCAGCCACGCACGACGCAGGTCAGCGGATCCTCGGCCACGACCACCGGCAGTCCGGTTTCCTCCATCAGCAGGCGGTCGATGTCGCGCAGCAGCGCGCCGCCGCCGGTCAGCATCATGCCGCGGTCGGCGATGTCGGCCCCCAGCTCCGGCGGCGTCTGCTCGAGCGCGATCTTCACCGCCGAGACGATCTGGTTCAGCGGATCGGTCAGCGCCTCCAGCACCTCGTTGCTGGAAATCGTGAAGGAGCGCGGAATGCCCTCGGACAGGTTGCGCCCCTTGACCTCCATCTCCTTGACCTCGGAGCCGGGGAAGGCCGAGCCGATCTCTTTCTTGATCGCCTCGGCGGTGGGCTCGCCGATCAGCATGCCGTAGTTGCGACGGATGTAATTGATGATCGCCTCGTCGAACTTGTCGCCGCCGACGCGCACGCTGCCCGAATACACCATGCCGCCCAACGAGATGATGCCCACCTCGGTCGTGCCGCCGCCGATATCGACCACCATCGAGCCCGAGGCCTCCGATACCGGCAGCCCGGCGCCGATCGCCGCCGCCATCGGCTCCTCGATCAGGAACACCTGGCTGGCGCCGGCCGCCTCGGCCGACTCCTTGATCGCGCGCCGCTCCACCTGCGTCGAGCCGCAGGGCACGCAGATGATGATGCGCGGGCTGGGCGCGAACAGGCTCGACGGATGGACCATCTTGATGAACTGCTTGAGCATCTGCTCGGTGACCGTGAAATCGGCGATCACGCCGTCTTTCATCGGCCGGATCGCTTCGATGTTGCCGGGCACCTTGCCGAGCATCTGCTTGGCCTCGCGGCCGACGGCGCGGATCGTGCGCTTGGCGTTGGGCCCGCCCTCGTGGCTGATCGCCACCACCGACGGTTCGTCGAGGACGATGCCCTTGCCGCGCACGTAGATCAGGGTATTTGCGGTGCCGAGGTCGATCGCGAGATCGCTGGAGAAGTAACTGCGCAGGAAACCGAACATCGCTGACAGGATCGAGGAGTGAGGAGCAGGGACCGAACCGCGATTGCGCGACGGCGGGCGCCTCCTCGCGAATCGGTGCGCGATAATACGCCAAAGCCTTGTTTCTCCAGCCGGCGAACGCGCCTTTGCGCGTCATCCGACCGGCGGGCCCGACCCTCGATCCCCGACCCTCGGCACCCGATGTCCCTCTCGCTCGACGATGTGCGGCGTATCGCCCACCTGGCGCGCATCGAGATCGACGACGCGCAGGCGCGCGCCACGCTGGCGCAACTGAACGACATCTTCGCGATGATCGAGACGATGCAGAAGGTGGCCACCGACGGCGTCGAACCGATGGCGCACCCGCTGGGCGGCAGCCAGCGGCTGCGCGACGACGTCGTCACCGAAGGCGACGACCGCGAGAACAACATGCGGAACGCGCCGGCGCAGGCCGACGGCCTGTTCCTGGTGCCGAAGGTGATCGAATGACGGTCGGGAGTCGGGCGCGCCGGAGCGCGAATCGCCGGCTGCGCCTCGCGGACCACGGATCACCGAACACGGATCACGGACGATGAACGAACTGGCCCATCGGACACTGGCCGAGCTGTCGCGGCTGCTGGCGGCCAAAGAAATCTCGGCGGTCGAGCTGGCCCGGTACTTCCTC
>DATLZG010000573.1:0-2027 GCA_035574095.1 Burkholderiaceae bacterium
AGCCGGCGGCCGCCGGCGCGCCCAAAGCGGCGGCCAAACCGTCCGCCAAAGACGACCCGGACTGGGAAGAGTTCTGACGCGGACCCCTGTCACGCCGGGTGTTCTCGTGGTGAAAGCGGCGAAGCCCACGGTGGGAATGCGCAGCGTCGGTGTGCGCTTGGGCACCAGCTTCGCTGCCGTAATCGTGCTCGGCCTGACGGGCGTCGTGGGCGCCATTTCGATGCTGCGCGCGATCGAAGCGCAAGCGCGGGACGCGCAGCGGGAAACGGCCGCCCTGCAGAAGGTCGCACGGTGGCACGCACTGGTGCAACTGAATCTCGAGCGCGCACTGCTGGCGACGCGGGCGGAAGCGGCCGGCGAGCAAGCCGGCGGCGGACTCGGTGCGGTGCGCGGGAAGCTGGCGCAGGACATGGCCGACACGGCAGCCGCGTCGACGCAGTTACAGCGCGAGTTGGAGGCTGAGCTCGGTGACGCCGAGCTGCAGCGGCGTATCGCGGCGGTGGCGGCGGCGCGGCAGTCCTTCGTCGAGCGGCGCGCCAAGGTGCACGACGATCTGCAGATGGGCGAGGGCGCGCAGCGCATCGAGTCCGAGCTGGTGCCGGCGGCGGCGCAGTTGAAGCGCGAGATCGACGCCTTGGCGCAGGCCGTGCAGGCGCGCATGGCGGACAAGGCGCGCGCGATCGCGCAACGGGCGCGGCAGGCCGGGCTGATCTTGGCGGCGGCGGTGGCGGCCGCGCTCGCGGCTTCGATCGCGACCGGAATCTGGCTGGTGCGCTCGATTCGGGCTCCTCTGGCGCTGGCGGTGCGCATCCTGGAGCGCACCGCGCGGGGCGATCTGAGCGAGGAGGCAGGCGATGCGTCGGCGCGGGCGGACGAATTCGGCCAGTTGCTGCAGTCGATCGCGGCGATGCGGCAGCGGCTGCGCGAGCTGCTGGCAGCCACGCAGGACGGCAGCGAAGCGATCCGCGTCGCCGCGGGCGAGGTGGCGCAGGGCAACCAGGACCTGTCGGATCGCACCGAACGCCAGGCGAGCAGCCTGCAGCGGACGGCGGCTTCGATGGAGCGGCTGGCGGCGACCGTCCGACAGAGCGCCGACAACGCCTTTCAGGCCCGGAAGACGGCCGACGCGGCCACGGCGGCCGCGGCCCGCGGCGGCGACGTGATCGGCGCGGTGACCGCCACGATGGAGGCGATCGCGGCGGCCAGCGAACGCATGAACGAGATCATCGCCGTCATCGACGGCATCGCGTTCCAGACCAACATCCTGGCGCTGAATGCCGCCGTGGAGGCAGCGCGGGCCGGCGAATCGGGGCGAGGCTTCGCGGTGGTGGCCGCCGAGGTGCGCGGGCTCGCGCAGAGAAGCGCGGCGGCGGCACGCGAGATCAAGGCGATGATCGGCGAATCGGTGCAGAGAGCCGACGACGGCAGCCGCTTGGTCGGCGACGCGCGGTCGGCGATGCAGGAGATCGTCTGCCAGGTCGGGCGCGTTGCAAGTCTGATCGCGGAAATCGCCGCCGCCGCGCAGGAACAAAGCGCCGGCATCGCGCAGGTCAACCAGGCGGTCGGCGATCTCGACCGCGTGACGCAGCAGAACGCTGCCTTTGTCGAGCAGGCGGCAGCGGCGGCCGCGAGCCTCAAGGAGCAGGCCGATCGGCTGGCCGATGCGGTCGCTCTGTTCGAGCTTGGGCACGGGCAATCGCGGCGCGCGGTCGCTGCGGCCCGAGCGAGCAGCCGCGGGGTGCTTCAGCCGGCAGCGCTGCCGGCCTAGCGCAGCGCCGGCGCGGGCAGCGGACCGAACATTCAATCCGCACAGGGAGGTCGAATGCGGAACACCGGACCAGTCACACAGCGCGAATTCGATTACGACGCCAGCCACATGCTGGTGTCGATGACGGACCTGAAAGGGCGCATCACCTATGCGAACGACGCCTTCGTCGCCGTCAGCGGGTTCACGCGCGAGGAGCTGCTGGGCAAGGCGCACAACATCGTGCGCCATCCGGACATGCCGCCGCAGGCGTTCGCCGATC
>DATLZG010000574.1:0-4018 GCA_035574095.1 Burkholderiaceae bacterium
GCCGTTGATCGCCGCCAGCAGCGAAGCGCAAGTCGCGGTGGCAGCCGCCAAACCGGCGAGCCGCGCTCGCGCTCTCCCGAATCCATAACATCGTTCTGCTTCAAGACTCATCGATGAGCAACCTCCAAGTCGTACCTGCCCCAGTTGCGCGCGGGCCTTTCCGCGGCCGAACGCGAGGCGAAGACGCAGCGTTCGGCACCGGCTCTAACGACAGTTCGCGCGCCCGACTGTAGGGAGAGACGCGACGACTAGGGCGCACCCCGAGCGCTTGTCGGCCTTAACCGCACCGTGGGTCACCGCTGTAGGAAAAAGTCCTACGCGGTCGCTGGCGCGGCGCCGACACGCGGTTTGGTGACGCACCGCTTCAAGGGCGGGGAAACGCTGCCGAGAATGGGCGCCACTTCGCAACGCAATTCGGGTGATCGAAAGCACCCACTTAATGGAGGTTCAGATGAGCAACGTCGCGTTCCCCAACGAGCAACTGCTGGAAGAAGTGCGCGAGGTCAACCTCGCCTACCTGGTGCTCGCCCAGCACATGATCCGCGCCGACCGCGCGCAGGCGATGTACCGGCTCGGCATCTCGGAGGAAGTGGCGGGCATCATCGACCAGTTGACGCCGTCGCAACTGATGAAGATCGCCGGCGCCAACCAGCTGATCTGCCGCTTCCGCTTCGACGACGACATGGTGTGGCACCTGCTGACCAGCCACAGCAAGAGCAAAGCGACCGGCACCGGCGCGGTGGCGGGCCTGCACGCCAACATCGTGATGGCGGGCCAGATCGCGGACGTCGCGTAGGGAAGCGGCCATGCGCATCAAGAGCATCGTCACCGAGAGCCGCCAGATCCAGCGCGCGATCGCGCTGATCAAGCTGGGCGCCCGCCTGCAGGTGCTGGAGTCCGAAACCGACCTGTCCTACGAGCGCCTGCTGCGCCTGTACAAGGAGGTGCAGGGCGAATCGCCGGCACGCGGCATGCTGCCGTTTTCGACCGACTGGTTCATGACCTGGCAGCCGAACATCCACTCGTCGCTGTTCCTGAACATCTACGAGTACCTGAACAAGACCACCGAGCTGGAAGAGATCGACGCCATCATCAAGGCCTACGAGCTGTACCTGGAACAGATCAAGGCGCAGAACCTGGAGCCGCTGCTGTCGATCACCCGCGCATGGCGGCTGGTCAAGTTCGTCGACGCCGGCATGGTGACGCTGACCCCCTGCTGCAAGTGCGGCGGCAAGTTCGTCACCCACACCTACGAGCTGACCAAGAACTACGTGTGCGGCCTGTGCGAGCCGCCGGCGCGCGCCGGCAAGGGCAAGGGCGCTGCGCGCAAGGACGAGGAGCTCGTCCACTGACCGATTTCTCCGGGCGGCGCGCCGCGGCCGCCCGGATCGGACTGGAAGCGGCATTTCCTCCTTTTCTCCTCCGACCTTTGCCCGGCTCTTTCGCCGGGCTTTTTTTTGTTGTCCGAATTCCCCCCCTTTCCCGCGCTAAGCCGCCGGTTCGTTCCTTCAAGTTAGGCCGGCCGTCTGCCGAAACCCCGGCTGCACAGCAGATTCCGGCGGCACGCGCGCGGCGAGAACGAAGGCACCGCCGGCAGGGGCAAATGGGGAAATGTTCGTCATCATCGGTTACGTGATGGTCATCGCCTTCGTGTTCGGCGTGTACGCGCTGACCGGGGGCAACATGGCGATCGTCGCGCACGCGGCCCCGCACGAGCTGGCGGTCATCGCCGGGGCGGCGATCGGCGCGTTCATCGTCGCCAATCCGGCCAAGACGTTGAAGGCGGTCGTGGCCGCGCTGCCGAAGCTGTTTCAGGGCTCGAAGTACACGAAGGCGCGCTACATGGCGCTGATGGCGCTGCTGTACGACATCCTGTCCAAGGTGCGCAAGGAAGGGATGATGGCGATCGAGTCCGACATCGAGGACCCGGCCAAGAGCCCCCTGTTCCAGAAGCACCCGACGGTCGGCAGCGATCACCATCTGGTCGAGTTCATCTGCGATTACCTGCGCATGATGGTGTCCGGCAACATGAATCCGCTGGAGATCGAGAACCTGATGGACCAGGAGATCGAGACCCACCATCACGAAGGGATGGTGCCAGCGCACGCGATCCAGACGATGGGCGACGGCCTGCCGGCGTTCGGCATCGTGGCGGCGGTGCTGGGCGTGGTGAAGACGATGGCGTCGGTCGGCAAGCCGCCGGCGGAGCTGGGCGCGATGATCGCCTCCGCCCTGGTCGGCACCTTCCTCGGCATCCTGCTCGCGTACGGGTTCGTCAGCCCGCTGGCCAAGCTGCTGGAAGCGAAGTGCGACGAGGCGACCAAGGAGTTGCAGTGCGTGAAGGCCACGCTGCTCGCCAGTTTGCAGGGTTATGCGCCGGCGGTGGCGGTGGAATTCGGCCGCAAGGTGCTGTACTCGACCGAGCGCCCGAGCTTCGCGGAGCTGGAGAAGCATGTGAAGCAGAAGCGTTGACCCTCGTCCGGCGCGAGCCGGGTCAAGCGGGCAACGGCAAGCGGTGAACGGTCAACGGACGACGACCATGGCCAGCAGCGAAAAAGCGAAATCGACGATCGTCATCAAGCGCATCAAGAAGGGCGGCCACGGCCATCATGGCGGCGTGTGGAAGATCGCCTACGCCGACTTCGTCACCGCGATGATGGCGTTCTTCCTCCTGATGTGGCTGCTGGGTTCCACCACCAAGGGCGATCTGAAAGGCATCGCCGAGTACTTCGCGTCGCCGCTGCAGATCGCGCTGATGGGCGGCTCGGGCGCGGGCGACGCCAACTCGGTGATCCAGGGCGGCGGCACCAGCCTGACCGAGCAGACCGGCCAGGTCAAGCGCGGCGATTCCGAGGAGGAGAAGCGCAAACGCCGCATCAAGCGGTTGCGCGAAGAGCGCGCCCGCATGGAGGACCTGAAGGCCAAGGTCGAGGCGGCGCTGTTCGCCAATGCCAAATTGGCCGAGCTGCGCAACCAGATCCGTATCGAAATCACGCCCGACGGCCTGCGCATCCAGATCGTCGACGACTTCAACCGCCCGATGTTCGCGTTGGGCGGCGCGCAGGTGCAGCCGTACATGCGCGACCTGCTGCGCGAGATCGGCGCGGTGCTGAACCAGGTGGACAACAAGATCGCGCTGTCCGGGCACACCGACGCGGCGCCGTACGCCGGTGGCGAACGCGGCTACTCGAACTGGGAGCTGTCGGCCGACCGCGCCAACGCATCGCGCCGCGAGCTGATCGCCGGCGGCATGGACCCGGCCAAGATCGTGCGCGTGGTCGGACTGGCCGATTCGCACCTGCTGCTGAAGGACGATCCGCGCAACCCGCTGAACCGGCGCATTTCGATCATCGTGATGAACAAGATCGCCGAGGAGCGCATGGCGCAGGCCGGCGGCGAGATCGAGGCCGGCTCCGCCGACGAAGTCAAGGAGTCGTTGCCGGACGAGTCGGCGGCCCCCGCGGCCCCGCCGACCGCGCCACCCGCAAGCTGAAAACGGCCCTTATCGACCGATTGGCGCCCGCACCCGGCGAGCAGACTTTCCGGCGCACAACGCGCCTGCCGCAGTGACGAGACCGACATGAGTACCGGACCCCGATTCCTGATCGTCGACGACTTTTCCACGATGCGCCGCATCGTGCGCAATCTGCTGAAGGAGATCGGCTTCACCAACGCCGAGGAGGCCGAAGACGGCGCGATCGCACTGAACATGCTGCGGGCGACCAAGTTCGACTTCGTCGTCTCGGACATCAACATGCAGAACATGAACGGCTTCGAGCTGCTCAAGCAGATGCGCGCCGACGACGCGCTGAAGAACATTCCGGTGCTGATGGTCACGGCCGAGGCGAAAAAAGAAGACATCATCGCCGCCGCGCAGGGCGGCGCCAGCGGCTACATCGTCAAGCCGTTCACCAAGGCCACGCTGGAGGAGAAGGTGCAGAAGATCCTGCAGAAGGTCGCCGCGTAGGCGTGCGCAACACCGCAGAGCCGTCCATGGATTCGACACTCGGACAGCCCG
>DATLZG010000575.1:0-2266 GCA_035574095.1 Burkholderiaceae bacterium
TACGAGGAACTCGCCTGGCCGCGCGCGTTCGCGGCCTTGTACCGCCGGCACGGTGTGTGGCTGGCGGCTGTGCTCGCGCTCGCGCTGAGCGCCTTTCTGGTGCTCGCGCTCGCGCTGAACGGAACGCTATGGCGCGAGGCAGCCGGCGGAAATTTCTACGCCGTGTTCCCGCATGGCGTGATGGTGTCGATCTTCGGGCCCGTGTTTCTGTATGCGCTGCTGGCACTGGCGGTCGGCGCGCGGCGCTTTTGGCGTCATTGCATCGGGCAGCCGATGGCGGCAGCCGCGGCCGGACCCGCGGCGGCGGACGTCCTGCGCTTGAAGAATCTGGACGGCGGCCATGGCGAGGGCTGCCCGAACGAAGACGACCGTCCGTCGCGTGCGCGGCGCCGCTTACACCAAGTGACGCTGTACGGCTTTCTGCTGTGCTTTGCGTCGACCGCGGTGGCGACGCTGTACCACTACGGCTTCGGCTGGCAGGCCCCGTACGCGTTCCTCAGCGTGCCGGTGCTGCTCGGCACCGCCGGCGGCATCGGGCTGTTGATCGGCCCGGCGGGGCTTTATTGGCTTGCGCGTCGCCGCGATCCGCAACTGTCCGATCCGGCGCAAGCGCCGCTGGATACGGGGCTGATGCTGCTGCTGTTGCTGACCAGCGCCACCGGTCTGGCGCTGCTCGCCGGTCGCGCCACGCCTGCGATGCCGCTGCTGCTGGCCGTGCATCTGGGCTGCGTGCTCGCTTTCTTCCTGACCATGCCGTACGGCAAGTTCGCGCACGCGGTGTACCGAAGTGCTGCGCTGCTCGCCTGGGCCGCCGAACGCCGGCAGCCGAACCGGCTGCGCGTTGGCGGCGAGTGACGTTCAAAACGAGCCGGAGAATGGGGTCAGACTCCATTTTTTGGAGATTCCATTTTCCTGATCACGCCGAGCCAGCCCGCCGGGGTTGCGCTTTCAGCGCCTCGGGTGAGGACAGACGCGGCTGCACGGCAGCCGGCGCAGCGACGTCGAGTCAGGGGCGCGGAACCGTGTTCCAGGCGCCGGCCAAGGCGTGGGCAGCGGATTCGACGCGGCCGAGGATCGCGGCGTGATGCTTCAGCAGGGCGGCGTCGATCTGTGCCCGTCCCCAGCGCGCGCCGCCAATACTGCCGACGACGACCGGGCAGTAATTCACGGGGCCCGCGAACTCGATCGCGCGCCGCAGCGCTTGCGGAAACGAGGTGGCTTCATCCAGGATGCAGACCGCCGCGCGCAGGACCTCGGGCGCGAAACCGCCGCGCGACATCGGTTGCCGCAAATCGGGGTCCAAGGCGGCGCGGATCTCGGCGCAGCGGCCTTGCGCGGCCAAGCGCAACGCATCGGTCCAGGGGACAGCGCGAATCAATAGCCGGCACAGCACCACGACGGCGGCGGCTGTCTCGCCGGCCAGCGGATGGCGATGCGTCAGGTGTGCCTCGGCGATGGCGGAGGCGGCGAGCCGATCGTCCGCGATCGCTGCGCACATCGCCAGCGGGGCGCTGCGATGCGCGGGGTTGCAGCCGGCCGTTTGGCCGGCCAGCGCCCGATCCGTTTGCAGGGCCGCGTCGTCGAAAGAAAGACCGGAGTCGGCTAGATCGAACACGCGCGCCGCGGTGCCGCCGGTATCGAAGCCTCCAGCGCGCCACCATTCGAGATAGCGACGCTGCAAATCGGCGTGGTCCACTTGGCCCCTTTCATGGACGCTTTCCGCCACGATCAAGGCCATCCGGATCGGGCCGCCGATCTGGTCCCCGGCGGCCAGGCCGAACAGCACGCCAGAGATGCGGTCTTCGAAGCTGTCCATCGTGCGTTTCCTCTCAAACGTGGGTTCGACCACGAAGTGTCTCGCGTTGGAACGAAAGGCTCCAGCCGAGCGGGACGGGCACTGTCGTTCGCGTCGGGGCGGCTCGGGTTGGTTCGAGAGTTCGTTTCGGTGCAACGCGGGCAGCGACGCGTCCACCCGCGTCGTCCACGCCAGCACGAGAAGAGTCGGAGCGGCCCGCCATGAAGAAAAAGCGATTTTTTACGGCGATGATCCTCTTCGCGGGTTATCCAAGTGGTGCAAGCCATCGGCCCCGTGATTCTCGCCGCAGTTGCGCCTGCCCGGAATCGCGCGGCGGCTGACCGATCCGATCGGAAGCGTCGAGCATTCGTCAGGAGAGAATGCCTGGTCCGCACGCTGGCGGGGTGGACCGCGGGTCGCACCGCCATGACCTGGGCGATGGCAAGCGTGCTTGGACTGGCACAGCCCGCC
>DATLZG010000576.1:0-2582 GCA_035574095.1 Burkholderiaceae bacterium
GGCGGGCGCTGAACGCCTATCTGGACGTGCGGCCGGAAGCCACGCTGGCGCAGGCGCGCGCGGCCGACGCGCGGCGCGCGCGCGGCGAGACGGGGCCGCTGCTGGGCGTGCCGGTCGCACACAAGGACATCTTCGTCACCCGCGAATGGGCGAGCACGGCAGCGTCCAAGATCCTGGCCGGCTACATGAGCCCGTTCGACGCCACCGTCGTCGCGAACCTGAAGCAGGCCGGCATGGTGTGTCTGGGCAAGCTGAACTGCGACGAATTCGCGATGGGCTCGTCCAACGAGAACAGCGCCTACGGCAACGTGTTGAACCCGTGGGACGAGAAGGCGGTGCCGGGCGGCTCCTCGGGCGGCTCCTCCGCCGCAGTGGCGGCGCGCATCGCGCCGGCGGCCACCGCCACCGACACCGGCGGCTCGATCCGCGAGCCGGCGGCCTTTACCGGCGTGACCGGCACGAAGCCCACCTATGGCCGGCCGTCGCGGTGGGGAATGATCGCGTTCGCCTCGTCGTTGGACACCGCCGGGCTGATGACGCAGACGGCCGAAGACGCCGCGCTGGTGTTCAACGCGATGCTCGGCTTCGATCCGAAGGACTCGACCAGCGTCGAGCGGCCGGCCGAGGACTACACGCGCCATCTAAGCGACGGCGTCGCCGGCCTGCGCATCGGTGTGCCGAAGGAGTTTTTCGGCGCCGGGCTGGCGCCTGACGTCGACGCCGCCGTGCGGGCGGCGCTCGGCGCGTACGAAAAGCTCGGCGCGCGGCTGGTGGAGATCTCGCTGCCGAACGCGCACCTGGGCATTCCGGTCTATTACGTGATCGCGCCGGCCGAGGCGAGCTCCAACCTGGCGCGCTACGACGGTGTGCGCTACGGCCATCGCGCGCGGGACTTCGCCGATCTGACCGACATGATCAAGAGGTCGCGCGCCGAAGGTTTCGGCGCCGAGGTCAAGCGCCGCATCCTGATCGGCACCTACGTGCTGTCGCACGGCTATTACGACGCCTACTTCATCAAGGCGATGCGGGTGCGGCGGCTGATCGCGCAGGACTTCCAGCGCGCGTTCGAGCACTGCGACCTGATCGCCGGCCCGGTCACGACCAGCGTGGCGTTCGAGTTCGGCGAGAAGGCCGCCGATCCGGTCGCGATGTATCTGGCCGACCTGTACACGGTGCCGGGGTCGCTGGCCGGCATCCCCAGCATGAGCATCCCATGCGGCTTCGGCGCCAAGGGCCGGCCGGTCGGATTGCAACTAATGGCCAATTATTTCGAGGAAGCGAAGATGCTGGGCGCCGCGCACGCCTATCAGTGCGCCACCGACTGGCATCGGCGCGTGCCGGCGGGATACTGACCGGAGTGCGAACCGGGTCGGCCCGCGGACCGCTTGTCTTGACCCCTGCGAGGAATTCGAGGTCGCCGTGGACTGGGAAGTCGTGATCGGGCTGGAAACGCATGTCCAGCTGGCAACGCGCAGCAAGATCTTCTCCGGCGCGTCGACCGCGTTCGGCGCCGCCCCGAACACGCAGGCGTGCGCGATCGACCTGGCGCTGCCCGGCACGCTGCCGGTACTGAACCGCGCCGCGGTCGAATGCGCGGTCAAGTTTGGCCTGGCCGTGGACGCGAACATCGCCGCACGCAGCGTGTTCGCGCGCAAGAACTACTTCTATCCGGATCTGCCGAAGGGCTACCAGATCAGCCAGTACGAGATCCCGGTCGTGCAAGGCGGCGCGCTGTCCTTCGTCGTCGTACCGAAGGACCGCGAGCCGTATAGCAAGACGGTGCGGCTGACGCGCGCGCATCTGGAGGAAGACGCCGGCAAGAGCCTGCACGAAGGCTTGCGCGGCATGAGCGGCATCGACCTGAATCGCGCCGGCACGCCACTGCTGGAGATCGTCTCCGAGCCCGAGATGCGATCCAGCACCGAGGCGGTGGCCTACGCCAAGGCGCTGCACGCGCTGGTCGTCTGGCTGGGCATCTGCGACGGCAACATGCAGGAGGGCAGCTTTCGCTGCGATGCCAACGTCAGCGTGCGCCGGCGCGGCGACAGCCGCTTCGGCACCCGCTGCGAGATCAAGAACCTGAACAGCTTCAAGTTCCTGCAGCAGGCGATCGACTACGAGGCCAGGCGTCAGATCGAGCTGCTCGAAGACGGCCGCAGCGTGGTGCAGGAAACGCGGCTGTTCGACCCGCAACAGGGCGAGACGCGCTCGATGCGCGGCAAGGAAGACGCGATGGACTATCGCTACTTCCCCGACCCGGATCTGCTGCCGCTCGCGATCTCGCCGGCCTGGATCGAGGAGATCCGGCGCACGCTGCCGGAGCTGCCGGCGGCGCGGCGCGCGCGCTTCGTGCGCGACTACGGCCTGCCCGAGTACGACGCGGCGACGCTGACCGCCAGCAAGGCGCTGGCCGACTACTTCGAGGCCGTGGCGGCCGGCGTGGCCGACAAGAAAGCGGCGTCGAACTGGGTGATGGGCGAGTTCTCGGCGGCGTTGAACGAGGCCGGCATCGAAGTCGCCGCCGCGCCGGTATCGGCGGCGCAGCTGGCGGGGCTGATCAATCGCGTGCTCGACGGCACGAT
>DATLZG010000577.1:0-2176 GCA_035574095.1 Burkholderiaceae bacterium
CTCGGCGTCAGGGTCGCCGACGAGCGAATCACGGGTCCCGGCCCGGCGCGCTACCCGGCGCTGACCGCAGCTACGCCTGCCACGCTGCTGCTGCCGGAAGGGCCGCAGGGACCGGCGTTTCTCGCCACACGCAATTTCGTCGCGTTCTGGCGCTACAACAACTCCGAAGCGTATGCGTTCGCGGTCGGCGTGCTGGCCGATACGTTGCGCGGCGAAGCGCGCCCGATCGCCTGGGCGTCCGGCGAAACCGGCCTGTCGCGCCGGCAGATCGCCGAGCTGCAGGCGCTGCTGATCCAGCGCGGCCATGCCGATGTGATCGTCGACGGTGTGCCCGGCGTGAACACGCGGGCCGCGGTGCGGGCCGAACAGAAGCGGCTCGGCTGGCCCGATACGGGCTACATCGGAATCAAGCTGTTGGACGCGCTGCGCGCCGCGCCTGCGGGGCAAAGCTGATGGCCGACATGCTGGTGCGGCTGTACGCGTTGCCCGACGCGGCGTCCGCGCTGGCGCGCCTGCGGGCGCAGGGCATCGAGGTTCGCCGGGCGCTCGCCGCCGAAAGGGAAGCGGTTCGCGCGTGGGTGGCGCGCCACGTCGGCGCGCGCTTTGCCGCCGAAGCGGATGCCGCCTTCGCCGTGCGCCCCGCGACCTGCCTGATCGCTGTGACGAAAGACACATCGCGCCCGCTCGGTGCCGCGCCCTACGATGTGCCGGCCGAAGTGCTGCTCGGCTTCGCCGTCTATGACGTGACCGCGCGCGGCGTGTTCGGACCGACGGCGGTGCGCGCCGATCGGCGCGGCGCGGGCATCGGCACCGCGCTGCTGCTGGCGACGCTGCACGCGATGGCGGCCGACGGGTACGCGTACGCGGTGATCGGTTGGGCGGGGCCGGCGGCGTACTACGCGCGTGCGGTCGGTGCGACGCCGATCGAAGGTTCGGAGCCCGGTATCTATCGCGGCCCGTTGCTGGGCGAGTAGGCCGCGGCGCCTGCGGGCGAGGAGGTGGCGATGGAAAGGGTGGGCCGCTACGAACTGCGCGATGAAATCGGCGCCGGCGCGATGGGCCGCGTGTACAAGGCCTACGACCCGGAGATCGGGCGCACGATCGCGATCAAGATGCTGGCTTCCGAACTGCGGTTGAACGACGAGTACCGCACGCGCTTCCTGCGCGAGGCGCGCGGCGCGGGCGTGCTGTCGCATCCGAACATCGTCACCGTGTTCGACGCCGGCGAACAGGAGTCGGCGCCGTACATCGCGATGGAGTTCGTCGACGGCACCACGCTCGCCGACTTCGTGAAGAGGGGCGAGCGGCTGCCGGTCGAAACCGTGGTCGAGATCGGCATCCAGTTGGCGCGCGCGCTCGACTACGCGCATCAGCGCGGCATCGTCCACCGCGACGTGAAGCCCGGCAACATCATGGTGGTCAGGGACAGTTGGAACATCAAAGTCACCGACTTCGGCATCTGCCGCATCGACTCCGGCGACGCCACCCGCCGCACGCGCCTGGGCGACGTGCTCGGCACGCCGCATTACATGTCGCCCGAGCAGGTGGTCGGCGCCAACGTCGACGCGCGCTCGGACCTGTTTTCGGCCGGCGTCGTGCTGTACCAGTTGCTGTGCGGCGCGCTGCCGTTCGACGGCGACACCTTCGTCACCGTGGCGCTGAAGATCGCCAAGTCCGACCCCGTGTCGCTCGACAAGATGCGGCCGGACGTGCCGCTTTCCCTACGCCGCATCGTCGACCGCGCGCTGAAAAAGCAGCCGGAGAAGCGCTTCCAGAGCGGCAAAGAGATGGCCGACGCGCTGGTCGGCGTGGCGCGCGAGCTGGCCGAGTCGCGCGACAAGAAGGCGCGCACGCGGCGCGTCCCGCTCGGCGTCAAGTGGGCGGCGGCGATGGCGCTGCTGGTGGTCGTCACGATGGGCCTGACCGCGGCGCTGATCCACAACCGGCAGTCGGCCGCGATGCTCGACCAGGTGCTGCGCTACGGCGGATCGCTGGCGAAGTTCATGGCCAGCCAGAACGCCGTGCCGCTGCTCAGCGAAGACTGGGCGGCGATGGAGGTGTTCATCCAGGAGACGACGCGCCGGCAGGACTTCGGCTACCTGCTCGTCGTCGATCACCGGGGCACGATCCGCGGCAGCAGCAACGCCGCGCAGATCGGCGCGGCCTACGTGCCGGT
>DATLZG010000578.1:0-3449 GCA_035574095.1 Burkholderiaceae bacterium
GGCTGGAGGCGCGCCTGCGCCCCGGACGGCCGACGCTGTTTCCCTACCGCCACGCCGAGGAGATCTGGCGCGAGCACCGGGAGTCCACGCGCGGACGCGACTTGGACATCACCGGCCTGTCATGGGAGATCCTGGAGCGCGACGGTCCCCAGCAATGGCCTTATCCCGCGGGCGCAAAGGAGGGCCGAGCGCGACTGTACGAAGACGGCAACTTCGCCACCGCGGATGGCCGCGCGCGCTTCGTCGCCGTTCCCTATCGGCCGGTGGCGGAAGAGATCGACGCCCGCTTTCCGCTGCGGCTCACCACCGGCAGGCTGCGCGACCACTGGCATGGGATGAGCCGCACCGGCACGCTGGGCCGTCTGTTCGGCCACGCGCCGGAGCCTTGCGTGGAGCTGCATCCGGCGGAACTGGCGCGGCGCATGCTCGGCGCCGGCGACCTGGTGCACGTGACCTCGCGGCGCGGTTCGCTGGTGCTGCCGGCCGCGGCGAGCGAGGCGGTGCGGATGGGAGAGGCCTTCATCGCGATGCACTGGGGGCCGGAGTATGTCGCCGGCTGCGGCGACGAGCGCGCGACCTTCGGCGTCAACGCCTTGACCCTCCCCGCGCTCGATGACGCCAGCAAGCAGCCGGAGCTGAAACACGCCGCGGTGCGCATCCAGAAAGCGGAGCTGCCGTGGCGCTATGTCGCGTTCGCCCTCGTGCCGGCGGCGCGCCGATTGGCATTGCAGTTCGAACTGCGCGCGCACTACCGCGCCTTCGGCTACGCGAGCTGCGTGCCGTTCGGCCGCGACGAAGAAAGCGCCGGGTTGCTGTTTCGCGCCGCGGCCGCACAGCCTGTCGATGCCGCGACGCTTGCCGCCATCGAAGAGGCTCTCGGCTTGCACGATGAGGTGGCCAAGCTGGAGGATGCGCGCCGCGGCCTGCGTAGCCGGCTGCGCGTGCACCAGGGCCGCATCGTCGCCGCGTCCATCGCCGGTCCGGCGGAAGCCCTGCGCGCGGAGAGCTGGCTGCGGGAGCTTCTGGGCCAGCCGCCGCCGCTGCCCGCGTACCGCCTGCTGCGCCCCGGCACGCAGCCGCCGGCGCAGGCCGCGCCACGCGGCCGCATCGTCTGCAACTGCTTCGACGTTTCCGAGGCCGACATCGCCCGCGTACTGGCGACCGCGAACGGCGACGCGCTCGCGCATCTGCAGGCCGAGCTGAAGTGCGGCACTCAATGCGGATCCTGCCTGCCGGAGCTGCGGCGCGCGCTGGCGCGCACGAACACGCCGGCCGCCGACGGCGCATCGCTGTCCATCGACACCCAGGCATAGCGGCCCTGCAACTGGGCGCGCAGCCGCGCCAGCGCATCGCCTCCATAGGTGGCCGTGTCCTCGCTGCGCCAGACGACATAGGAGATGGACAACGCGTCCAGCCAGTCGGCCGCGTCCGGGAGCTCGCCGCGGTACAGGCGCCGAGCGGATTCGGCGCGCGCGCGCACCAGGTGGCTTGCGCGCCATTGCGCGACATGAGCGGGCCAGCCCAGGGCCGACGGCTGGCCGGCGAACAAGGCCAGCGCGGCCGTCGGCGCGTAGGCGCCGCTCTGCACGCTCTCCAACACGACACCGCGCGGGGCGGTGCGCAGCCACTCCAAGAGAGCGCGTTGGGAGGCTTCGGCGCGCAGCCAGCCATCGCCTTGCAAACGGCCAGCGTGCGGACGTGGAGTTTGCGCCCAGTACGTCGCCAACGGGGCCAGGTACATCGCGCTGGCCGCCAGCGGCACCGCCGCGGCCCAGCGCCGCCAAGACCGCTGCGCGCCGAGGTTGATCGCCGCCAGCCAGACGAGCGCGCCCAAGTAGAGCCAGGACCACCACTTCAGCACGGTGTTGAAGCGCTGATAGCGGCCGTCGTTGTAGTCGTCGATGGTGATCGCTTCCGCGAGCAGCCAAAGCGCCAGCACGCCGAGCGCGGACCACCGCGCCAGCGACAGGCGCGGGCCCAGCGTCAGGCTCAGCGCGGCAAGCCACAACGCCGGCCACCAGATCAGCAAGCCCTGCCGCCACGGCGTGAGATCGTGCGCGGCGGTGAGGGTCACCGCGGTGGCCGGCGCCTGCGCGGTGAAGTAGTTGAGGAACGGCACCAGCAGCGCGGCGGCGGCCAGGGCGCCCAGCGCCAGCCACGCGCCGTGCGCTGGCAGACCCGCCAAGCGCCGGTAAAGCGCCCACCCAGACACCAGCAGGACATGCAACGGGAAAACCCAGGCGTTGACCGCCCAGGCAGCGGAGGCACTGGCGCCCAAAGCGAGCGCGAGCGCGCGCGGGTCGTCCGCTTGCTGCGGCTTGTGCAGCCCGGCGATCAGCGCCAGCGCCAGCAGCAGAAGAGCGAAGCCGCCCAGCGGCGGGTGCACGTCGCCCAGGTGCAGCAGGTAGCCCGGAGTCTCCAACGGCAGCTCGGGAGGCTCGCCCCCCGCGCCGGAGCGCGGGGAGGCGGCGAACAGGCGGCGTGCGAGCGCCGGGGCCGCTTCGCGGTCATACATGCCGATGAAGCGCACGCCGGCCCAGATCTGCTTGAGGCCGTCGGCCGGATAAAGAGCCGGCAGCAGCGGCGCGAGTCCGGTGCCGCCCGCGACCGCCGCCGAAACGACCAGCGCGCGCGCCGCGCGCGGCGCGCCGAACCGCGCGGCGATGCTCCAGGCGAGCGAGCCCAGCAGCCCGAAGAGGATCGCGCCCCCGAGGTTCAGCGCGTAGCCGGGTTCCAGCGCCAGCCAGCGCGCCAGCAGCGCGACCGCGTAGTGCAACAGGCCGTAGTAGAAGTCGAAGCGCGCGCCCGGCAGCCAGAGGTCAGGCGGTGGCAGTCGCTCGCCGGCCGCGTAGTTGGAGACGAAGTAGAGGTCCGGGATCTGCTCGGCGATGGGCTCGATGTCCGGGTAGGCGTAGCGCCAGGCCAGCGCCCATGCGAGCGGCAGCACGAAGGGCAGCTCCTGCGCGAGGAAAGCGCGCTCGAGCAGCCGCCGTCGCAACAGGGCGACCGCAGCGCAGGTGGTCAACGGCCAGGTCCAGGCGAGCGTCCCCAGCCCCACGAAGTGCTCGACGAAAAACAGCAGCAGCACGAGCGCCAGCAGGCCGGCGGCGCGCGCGGCCTGCCGGTCCGCGATCCAACGCTGGCAAACGGCACCGAGCGCGGCGAGGTTCACCAGCACGATCGCCAGCGTCAGGACGAGGTGCAGGGCGGCGGGCATCGGTGCGGCGGATGGCGGGCGAAGCGTAGCGCGCGCGGCCGCGCCCGTAAGCTATCCTGCGCCGGCATGGCGCGCGTCCAATCGCCGATGAAACGCATCTCGCTGGTCATCCCCTGCTACAACGAGGAGCAGACGCTCGCCGTCACGCTGGCCGAAGTGGCGCGGCATCTGGATGCGCGCTACGCGTGGGAGCTGGTGCTGGTCAACGACGGCAGCGCCGACCGCACGTTGG
>DATLZG010000579.1:0-2516 GCA_035574095.1 Burkholderiaceae bacterium
AGCGGACGGTCGCCCTGCACGATGGCGGGCGCGGTCTGTGCGCGCAGGATGGCCGGCAGGCCGCCGCCGGCGAAGGCGCCGGCCGCAAGCGCTGCGCTGTGCAGGAGGGTGCGTCGTTTGGCATCGAAGCTGTCGGTCATCGGTCGGTCTCCGTCGAAAAGGCGGCGGCACCTTAGAAGCGACAGATGACCGCGCGGTGGCGTCTCCATGGCGCGACCTTGACCAAGGGCGTGCCGCCCGCCCGTCATGCCGTTGCAACCTCGCGCGGCAACACTGCGGCCGCCCGCGCGCGGCGCGGGAGGACGTTCAACGAGGAGGGAAAATGTTCGATAGCGGTTGGGCTCGACGCGGGCTGCTGCTCGGCGCCCTGGCGGTGTGCGGGACGGCGTTCGCGCACGACTTCGAAGCCGTGCGGAGCGGGCGCGGCGTCGAGGTGCAGGTGGGGGTGCGTCCGTTCTATCTGCTCGACGGCCTGGACGACGGCCCGCTGAAGCGGCAACTGCAACAGTGCCGGCGCGGCCCGTTCAAGGCCAGCGACTTTTCGATCGGCCATCGCGGCGCGCCGCTGCAGTTTCCGGAGCACACGCTGGAGTCGTATGTCGCTGCCGCGCGCCAAGGCGCCGGCATCGTCGAATGCGACGTGACCTTCACGCGCGACGGGCATCTGGTGTGCCGCCACGCCGAAAACGACCTGCATACGACGACCGACATTCTGGTCACCCCGCTCGCCGCGACCTGCGTGCGCCCGTTCACGCCGGCGGTGATCGACGCCAACGGCAACGTGGTGACGCCGGCGTCGGCCGAGTGCCGCGCGTCGGCCCTGACGCTGGACGAGTTCAAGAGCCTGCGCGGCAAGATGGATGCGTTCAACCGCGCCGCGCGCACGCCGGCCGAATACCTGGGCGGCACCGCGTCCTGGCGCACCGATCTGTACACCGGCCGCAGCACGCTGCTGTCGCTGGCCGAAAGCATCGCGCTGAACAAGCGTCTCGGCGTCAAGCACACGCCGGAGCTGAAGGCGGGCGACGCGGCCACGATCGCGCAGGTGTTCGGCAGCCAGCGCAACTATGCGCTGAAGCTCAGCGATACCTTGCGCGCCGGCGGCGTGCGGCCGCGCGATGCGTGGCCGCAGTCGTTCAACGTCGAGGACGTGCTGGTATGGCTCGCCGAGACCGAGTACGGCCGCCAGGCCGTTTATCTGCTGGAATGGGATGACGCGCGCCGCGACATCGTGATCCAGGTGCCGTACGACAGGATGCCGCGCGCCGAGTACTTCCGCATGCTGCGCGACCGGGGCGTGCGCTACGTCGCGCCGCCGATCCCGGCGCTGCTGGCGGTGGAGGGCGACCGGCTGGTGCCGTCGCCGCTCGCGCGTGACCTCAAGGCGTGGGGCTTCCGCATCATCACCTGGACGATCGAGCGCTCCGACGTGCGCTTCGGCGCCGCGCGCGCCGGCTACTACTACGCGTTCGATCCGACCGGCGCGGTGGTCAAGAAGGACTCGGATTTGTTCAAGGTGCTCGATGCGCTGGCGCGCGACGTCGGGATCGAAGGCATCTTCTCCGACTGGCCCGAAACGGTGACCTACTACGCGAACTGCATGGGTCTGAAGTAAGCGGGCTCGGCCGCGGCGGCGCGTGAGTCGCCGCGGCGCTTCATAATCGCGCCTGTCCCGCGTCCTGGCGGCGCGGGCTTCCCTCGCCGAAGAACGACAGCCAGAACCTAGGCGCAAAGGAGGCGCATGAAAATCGAACTGACCGTCAATGGCGCGGCTGTCAGCCGCGACGTGCCGCCGGCCACGCTGCTGGTGGAGTTGCTGCGCGAACACCTGGGGCTGACCGGCACGCACGTCGGCTGCGACACCAGCCAGTGCGGCTGCTGCACCGTGCTGCTGGACGGCGACGCGGTCAAGAGCTGCACGATGCTGGCCGTGCAGGCCGACGGGCGCGCCGTCACCACCGTGGAAGGGCTGGCGCAGGGCGAGCGCCTGCACCCGGTGCAGCAGGCCTTCATCGATTGCCACGGGCTGCAGTGCGGCTTCTGCACGCCCGGCATGCTGATGACGGGCGCTGCGCTGCTGGCGCGCAACCCCGACCCCAGCGAGGACGAGATCCTGCACGCGCTGGAAGGCAACTTCTGCCGCTGCACCGGCTACGTCAACATCGTGGCCGCGATCAAGCGCGCGGCGCAACTGCAGCGGGAGGCGGGGCGATGAGCGTCGCGACCAACATCGGCCGCTTCGGCAGCGGCCGCGAGGTGCCGCGTGTCGAGGACGCCGCGCTGGTGCGCGGGCGCGGCCGCTTCGTCGACGACGTGTCCGTGCCCGGGCAACTGTACGCGGTGTTCCTGCGTTCGCCGCACGCGCATGCGCGCATCCGCGCCATCGATGCGGCGGCCGCGCTCGCCGTCCCGGGCGTGGTGGCGGTGGTCACCGGCAAGGAACTGGCGGACGCGGGAGTCGGCACGCTGGCCGGCCCGCGCGGCGTGACGCGCGCCGGCGGTGCGCCGGCGGCGGC